>CAYGXU010000010.1:0-53178 GCA_964353875.1 uncultured Anaerolineaceae bacterium
TTTATTGCCTGTGGATGCTGTGATAGCGGATGCTTTCGAGGCCCATGCAAACCATAAAATTGTCTCAGTGCAAGATGTACCGGATGGCTGGCAAGTGCTCGATATCGGACCGAAAACAGTCGAAGCATTCACAAAGGCCCTCAAAGGTGCCAAGCTGGTTGTCTGGAATGGTCCCATGGGAGTATTTGAATTCCCCGCCTTCGCCAAAGGCACAGAGGCCATTGCACAAGCAATCGCGTATGATGGAGCCACTTCCGTGATTGGTGGTGGAGATTCGGCCGCGGCCATCCGCAATGCAGGTCTTACAGAGAAAATCAGTCATGTTTCGACAGGGGGTGGCGCCTCCTTGGAATTCCTTGAAGGGAAAACTCTGCCTGGTGTCGCGGCGCTCCAGGATCGATAGTCGCTGTTCCATGAATTAGAACCGGCTGGGAATTGCTCCAGCCGGTTTTCGTATCGGGAATTTTTGGTGTGAGAATTCAGGTTACTATGCTCTTCACCCCTGCTTATTGTCTGGATCATCGGTCTACAATATAATCATTGCGTTCTGGAACAGAGGTACGAATGTCGTTTGTTCCTGGCGAAAACGTAGGTCCGTATCGAATCCTGCAACGATTAGGGCAGGGTGGAATGGCTACGGTTTATAAAGCCTATCATCCTGCGCTGGATCGGCATGTGGCGATCAAAGTCCTTCACCCGGCTTTTAAAGAAGACCCGCAATTCCTCGAGCGTTTTAAACGGGAAGCGCGTGTTGTAGCCCGGTTAGAACACTCCAACATTGTCCCCATTTATGACTTCGCAGAACATGAGGGACAGCCTTATCTGGTGATGAAATTCATTGAAGGCGAAACTCTGAAATCATGTATGATGCGAAGTACGATCCCTCAAGAAATAGCCATCAAGATTGTTGAGTCGGTGGGCGCTGCTCTGGCTCACGCCCATAAGCAAGGAATTTTACATCGGGATGTCAAGCCCTCCAATATTCTTCTCAGCCAGGATGGCAGGATTTACTTGGCAGATTATGGTCTGGCTCGCATCGCAGAAGCGGGGGCATCCACACTTTCCGGTGACATGTTGATGGGGACTCCGCAATATATTTCGCCTGAACAAGCGAGCGGTGTGAAGAATCTCGATGAGCGAACGGATATTTATTCCTTTGGGATCGTGCTTTATGAGATGGCGGTTGGTCGAGTCCCCTTTAATGCAGATACTCCTTTTTCCATCATCCATGATCATATCTACACCCCTTTGCCACTCCCCAGGGATGTGAATCCCAGTGTCTCTCCTGGCATGCAACAGGTATTATTAAAAGCCCTCGCCAAAAATCCAAAGGATCGCTATTCATCAGCCGATGAGTTGGTCAATGCCTATCTACGAATACTTGTGCCAAAGACCGGCGCACTCGCGACCAAAATTGGTTTATCTGCCGGTATTACTGGAGAGGCAACCAAAGTTGGCGCACAACCACTCTCTGATGAGATCGGAACTGTGGAAAAAGTCCCAAAGGTAAAAAAAGGTCTTAAGCTTGGCTTTCATCGACGCTGGCTTTGGATCATCGCAGGGCTGACAATCACATGCATCAGTTTGGTGATGATGGTTGCTGTCGCCAATCGATCTGGAATTCGTTCCCTTTTCGAGAATAGCCAATCTGAGATCAATGCCACGCAAGAACTTAGGCAAGATGAAACATCGGACTTGATTAAAGAGGCGCAAGCTGCTGTAAAAGAAAGACCAGACGACTTGGAAGCGCGTCGAAAGCTTGGGGATGCTTACCTCGGGGCAGGAATGCTCGCTGAAGCATTACAAGAATATAAGCATGCAGCGGGGCTTGCTTTTGAACAGGATAAGCAACTGGAAGGTGTGGAATTTCTAAGCGATATGATCGAGTTGCAGGGTGGACCGTCGCAGGCTGCCAGAGATGGGGTTGATAATCTTACTGAAGTCCTCTATAGCAATGTTTCTTCTGAAGAATTTCAGGCCATGTATGAAATCGTTAAATTGAAATTTCCCAATTGGGAGGCCATACCAATCCTTGAGGCACGAAGATTGCTCCTTAAAGGAACGTATGATAATTCGAAACAAATATTGGACAAGATCTTTGAGGAATCTCCAGATAACCTCTTGGCTCAATCTGTTTTAGCTGAATTAAAATTCAAAACCGGCGAAAATCGGGAAGCTCTTAAGATGGTTAATAACTTGCTGGCTGATTCTCGTCTTCCAAGGTGGCTCAGGCTTTATTCGACAAACCTACAACAGGAAATTCTGAACGCAACGGAGAAATAATATGCAAAGGACACCCCTTGTGGCCGGAAATTGGAAAATGAACAAGACACTTCAAGAAGCCCTCAATCTTGTTGAAACCATGCTCCCAGACCTGCAGAAATATGCCGCTGTTGAGCGGGTACTATGTCCCCCTTATATTGCCCTTCCGGCTTTGGCTAATCGATTGGCAGGGAGTGAAGTTCTCCTCGGAGCTCAGAATGTCTTCTGGGAAGTGGAGGGAGCTTATACGGGCGAGATATCAGCATTGATGATCAAGGAATTTTGTCGTTATGTGATTGTTGGCCACTCCGAGCGTCGCGCCTATTTTGGCGAGACCGATGAGAATGTAAATAAACGGCTGGGTGCGGTGCTGATGCATGAAATGACGCCCATTCTCTGTGTTGGTGAGACACTGGAGCAGAACGAGACTGGGCAAACGAAGGAAGTCGTTCAGCGCCAGGTGCGAGTTGCGTTGAGAGGGATCCAGTTAGGGAAGGATAGATCAATTGTCATCGCCTATGAACCGGTTTGGGCGATTGGCACAGGCAAAGCAGCAACTGCTGAGGGGGCAAACGAAGTGATCGCGACGGGTATTCGTGCGACGCTTCGTGAACTCTTCGGAGAAACAGTTGCAGGTCAAACCCGCATCCTTTATGGGGGCAGTGTGAAACCCGAGAACGCGCAAGAATTTATTTCTCAATCTGAGATTGATGGCGCCCTGGTTGGCGGTGCCAGTCTTAAGGCTTCTGATTTTATCGCCATCGTACAGGCTGCACAGCTCTGATTTCACATGGGCCTCATTTTCGGCTTCGTTGGATCACTGGCAGCTTTACTATTCCTGCGCAACCTTCTTAATCGTTTGCTTTATCGAGTTCTGGCGCGGCTTACTCGAAATGAAAAGATCGCCACATTACTCTATGCCTTGCTCTTCCTTCCCGGAGTAGCTCTGCACGAGGCCAGTCACTGGATCACTGCCAAGTTATTGGGAGTACGAACCTATCGTTTCTCTTTGACACCAGAATGGATCGGGGCTGAGACTTTGCGATTTGGGTATGTGGAGTTGAGCGAGACAGACAAATTGCGTTCAGCACTAATCGGTCTGACGCCGATCCTTTCGGGTATGGCACTCATCACCTGGCTGGGTTTCCATCATTTGAAACTGGATATCGTTGTTGAAGGCATGAAAACTGCGGATTTGAATCGAGTTGTGGAAGGCATCAAGGCTTTTATTGCCACCCCAGATGTCTTCCTATGGTGTTTTCTCGCTTTTACCATCAGCAACACGATGCTCCCTTCGCCTTCTGACCGGGAAGCGTGGCTGCCATCCATACTATTCTTGGGGCTTGTTGGCCTGCTGATCCTCTTCTTGAACCTGGGAGTGATTACTGATTGGGTGAGCATGCAATCAAAGCAGGTTATTGAAGTTGGCATCAAAGTCTTTGGGCTTTCAGCGTTTCTCAATCTGATTGTTTTGCTGCCGATTAGTCTGGTCAATCGCTTACTGAGGTGAAGAAAGAGCTTGTTGTCTTAAAAGTATCTTGTTTCAGACTTGCCTAAAACCTCTTACTGTCCATCCAGATTAGAGTGGCGAGAAGTGGATCTGAATATCCATTGTGGCATACGGTTTAATGAGTACAACACTCTCAGGTCCGGAATGAGGGTGCATAAGTTCTCTATCGATTCTAACCTGTTCCAAATTGTCGATCGCCGGCATCGCCAAGACCGGGGACAATGTATCCGCGATCATTGAGATGATCGTCGATTTTCGCCAGATGAATCGATACTTCTGGGTGCTTTTCTTGGAGCGAAGCGATGCCCTCTGGTGCCCCGATGATACCGACAAATTTAATCCGTTTTACCCCCCAACGTTTAAGAATATCGACTGTCGCGACTGCGGATCCTCCTGTGGCCAGCATGGGATCCAGGATCAGGCAAAGGGATACAGCGGGTTCGATCGGTAATTTGTTGTAGTATTCTATCGGTTTAAGTGTGCGCTCATCTCGATAAAGACCAATATGCCATACTTTTGCTGAGGGCATTAATTCCCAAACCCCTTCGACCATCCCGAGCCCTGCACGCAAGATGGGGATAAGGCCGATTTCCTCCACCACTTCGACGCCACTTGTCGTCGTGAGGGGGGTTTGAATTTCAATCGGGGCAACGATGAGATCCATTGTCGCCTCATAGGTTAATAGTGCAGAGATCTCGCGGATGAGTTCGCGAAAAGTCTTTGGGTCGGTGTTTTTATCCCGTAGAATGGATAGTTTATGTGCCACAAGCGGATGTTGGGAGGGGAATACTTTTTTATCTGGCATGCGCTATTTCTCCTAAATAAAAAGGACCGCTTTGAAACTACTTGTTGCGAGATTAATTCAATTTATTCACATGCAATTAATCAGAGTTGGATAACTTGCTTGCCAAAAAGCCATTATCTCATCATTCTGATCGATAGATGACCACGGTCGTTAAGTCATCCTGGAGATCATTACTTCCACAAAAATCCTCAACCCGTTGTAAGATTTGATTTGTGACCTTTTCAGCGTTCCAACTCCCTAACCCTAATACCAGGCTTTCCAAGCGGTGAAGGCCAAATAATTGTCTTTGACTATCAGAGGTTTCGGTTACACCGTCAGTATAAAGGACGATAAGCTCTCCTGGTTGGATGTGGAGCACGTGAGTCGTGTACTTTGCTTCAAGAGTGGCTCCCAAAACGATCCCATGGTCCCGTAAAACCCTTGCAGGCTGCTGGGGACGGAATAGCAAGGGCGGATTATGACCAGCATTGGCATAGGAGAATCGGGCTTCTTCGGGTTCCCAGACCGCATAGAAGACGCTCACGAGCATATCCGCCTGAGTGTCAGCGAAGAGGAGTTGATTTAATCTCGTGAGTGTGCTTCCGGGATCGACGCGGCTGATGGCAACCGAACGTAAGAGTGTTCGGCAGAGGGCCATGTAGAGGGCGGCAGGAATGCCCTTATCCGTAACATCCGCAATGACGATTCCCCAACGGGGCGGATCGGCATCCGAGTGTAAGGGAATAAAATCATAGAAATCACCACCGACATCTCGTGCAACGCGCCAGACAGCGTTGATCTCCCAACCCGGGTGGTGGGGAATAATCCTTGGCAAAAATGTCTCCTGGATAGCACGCGCGGTTTGCAGCTCCCGCTCCAATGAACGTTGGATGGCAACTCGTTCGACGAGACGGGTATTTTCAAGGCGTAAGGTGATTTGATTGGCGATGCCGATAATCAGAGATTTCTGCCGTTCTTGCAGTACTTTTCCCTCGACGATGAACAATCCCAATATTGTGTCATTGCTTGCCAAAGGCAGTACAATCGCATCCGCTGCACCGACAAGATCAGCCAGTATGGGTGGAAGTGGGACTTCAACAGACATTTCCATCCTATGTTTTAGGATTGAGGCAAAAACCGAGAGAGGGATAATTGTTTCAAAAAGCTGATATTGGATTTGACGGCTGAAGCCAGCCGATGCCCCTGCACGTAGGGTTTCATCTATCTCATCAGGAATCAGCAGAAACGCCCATTGTTTCCCGGTAAGGAGGATGGTGAGTTGAAGAACTGCCTGCAGGGCTTCTTCGATATTCCCTGGCTGGGCAGCATGCCGTGCAACTTCGAGAAGTACAGTGGTTATCCAATTGTCCTCTTGTTGCCGATTGTAGTTACGGTCTTCTAGCATGGCCATTGCCAGATTGGCGCAAATCATTTCTGCATGAGAATACTGCTCAGGGGAGAAGCGCAAATCCCCGCGATGGATAAGTTGAAGCACACCCAGCAGATGTTCCTCAGCAATTAAAGGCACAATGAGTTCAGATATGATTTCTCTGTTTAGATGGCTATTTGTACGATCGTTATCGTCAAGCGAGATCGAGGGGATACCATATCGGGATTGAGGATTGCCATTGGCAGCAATCTCTTTTAGGTCAACTGGATCGATAAGCGGCAAGAGGGAGTCTTCGGGGAGACACGCAAGCAGCGAAATTTCCTCCTCTTCATATTTATAGAGGCCTACCGCGTACGAAACGAAAGTCTCCTTGATGAGCGGCAGGGTCGAGGATAAACGCACGTCAAGCGGTTTGGATGATATAAGTAGCCGAGAGATTCCCTCAGTGTGAATTAATTGTTGTTTGTAGAATTTAGCTTCATCGTTGAGCAAAACCAACGCAATGGAGGATGCCAAAAAATTGGACAGGATGGTCAGAATGCGTTGATGCGATTGAGAGAATGCCTGTTTTTTGTGACTTTGAACGGTCAGGATACCGATGACTTCTTCACCGACTGAGAGGGGAACAAAGAGACCGCTGACGGCAGTTCCAATTATTTCAGAATTCAAGTCGAATGGTGGTGTTTCCCTTTTAGAGTTGAAATCCGTAATCAATAGGGATTGACCAGTCTCCCGTAGCCATTCAACAAGCCCTTGCTTCTCTGAATAGAGTAGATATTCTCTATTTTCGACCCGTTTGCCATTTTGAATGCAGAGGATTGTCCGGTAACGATCATTTTCAAATAAGCCTAATTGGAAATGATCAATTTCAACCAAGCGTGTCATCTCGACATAAACTATCTCGCTTATTTCATCCAGATCGATGGGAGTGCTGGCGAGAACTTGCTCAATTTCAGCTAGTACGGTGAGTTCGTAATTCGAGGGCTCTAAATTAACCTTCAACCGTAGTCGTCGTAAGAAAAAGACCCACGAAGCAAGAAGGGTAAGAAAAAGAATAAGGACGAAGAAGACAAGTAAGGTTGTTTCGTTCGACATCAACATTGTCCTCTATATATCCAATTCAGTTGGGAAAACAGAATTTCATGGAAGATTTTCTTTTTTCGTTACCTCAAGGCAGTTTCGATTGCCCCGACGTTGATATTTTATATCGTCCATGACACGATGGATGATGAGCAAACCCAAACCCCCAACTGGAGGATTTCCATCTTTCCAATTGGGGGTTTCTGGTTCGATAGAGGGATTGAAAGGCGGTGCTGAATCACATAGTTCTACGATCAGCTTACCAGGTGAAGAATATGCTGTAAGCTCGATTTCCCCTACGCCTTCCTGCTTATAGCCATGGGTGATGACGTTTTCACAAGCCTCACCAATTGCCAACTGGCAAGCATAAATCGTTCGATCGTTAAAACCTGCATCCGTTGCTGCTTGACCCACAAGATTGCATAAATCCTCAATTCTACGATGATAAGCGGGTACAGAAAGACGCATGACAGCCATAGATACTAAAACGATGCGATTGCGCTTTCACGATCGGGGAAGCTCTTAAACAATTCATCCAGGCCAGCAATTTCCAGGCTATCTTTGGCGCGTTGGGATGGATTCGCCAGGATGACATCTCCTCCCATTTCTCTCAGTCGTTTCCTGGTAGTAACGAGAATGCGAAGGCCACTTGAGGAGAGGAACTCCACACCGGAGAAATCCATCACCAAATTGTAGTTTCCTTTATCAATTAACTCATTGACCATCTCCTCGTACTCCGGGGATGTAGCTGTATCGATCCGACCATCGACAGTGATGACCGTGACACGTCGGTATACTTTCGTTGTTATCTGCACATCTTCCTCCTCTTGTTTCTTTTAATATGGGCGTTGAACAATGTAACTTGCCAAAGCGAAAAGTGCATCGCGATTGCTATTCCCTGGCATCTTTGCCAAGCGTGATTGTGCCGAACTGATGTAGGCCCTCGCCTCTAAATGTGATTGATCGACTAGTCCAGACTTCTTAATATTACTAATTAATTCTTCAATTCGTTCATTATTTGGCAGACGACCGTTAAGGATCATTTTGATTTTGGGATCATTGGGATGTTTTTCAGAATACAGGAGGGAAGGCAGTGTGATGATGCCCTGGCGTAGATCACTGGCAACGGGTTTGCCTAATTTCTCTTCATCGGAAGTGAAATCAAGAATGTCATCCATGATTTGGAAAGCGATCCCGACTTCATAGCCAAAGATTTCCAGTTCATCGCGATAGTGTTTACTATTTTCACTCAAGATTGCTGGACCATTTGCTGCTATTTCAAAAAGCGAAGCTGTTTTTGCATAGATTCGCTCGTAATAATCTCTTCGCAGGTTACCTGTGCTGGTTCGGAAATGCTGGATGATTTCACCATTAACCATGGTCATGAGCTTCTGCGCGAAAATCTTCATTAATTCCAATGATCCAGTCTCCGCAGCTAGATAAGCCGCGCGGGCGAAAATGTAGTCGCCAGTGAGCACCGTAGCACTGGGTGACCATTGAGCATTAAGGGTGGGATTGCCGCGTCGTATTAAAGCTCCATCAATGAGATCATCGTGCACCAGAGTGGCGGTATGAAGCATTTCAATTGCAGCAGCAAGAGTGATGGTCCGTTCACGATTGGTACCCAACATGCTTCCGGTCAGGAGAGTTAGGGTGGGTCGAAGCCGTTTCCCTCCGGAAGAGAGAATCTGGTCAATGGCGGCTCTTAACTGAGGATCCGCCTCATGCGACGTTTGACGCATACGCGTTTCTACTTCTAATAAATCGCTGATGACGATATCAGTGAAGTCTGTTAATGTCTGTTCCATTATGCCAACCGAAGAGCCGCAGGGCATTTTGTGTTGTATTCTGGGCAATTAGATCATAATCGCAATGGTGAATTTGTGATAGCTCCTTGGCAATGATCGCGACATGAGCGGGTTCATTCCGCTTCCCGCGATAAGGGTGGGGAGTTAGATAGGGAGCATCAGTCTCGATCAATAGATGGGAGAGCGGAAGTTGAGCAAACAACTTGCGTAAGGGATTCGCATTCTGAAAAGTGATTGGACCAGCAACACCCAGGTTGAACTCGAGATCGATGGCTTCCAGTGCAGCATTTATATCGCCTGAGTAGGCATGGAGCACGCCTCTCTGATGTTTCCCACTTGCTTGGGCCGACCACGATCGGATGCCTTGGAGAATATCCTTCGTCGCCTGGCGATTATGGACAATCACCGGGAGATCTAATTCCGAGGCAATTTCAAGTTGAGATTTGAATGCTTGCTGTTGGCTATCTCTTGGAGAGAGATCCCGGTAATAATCCAAACCTATTTCTCCAATTGCTATGACCTTTTGCGATTTAGCCAGGGATAAAATTTCTTCTACCTTTTGAGGATTCCATCCAGTCGTGTGGTGTGGATGAACGCCAACCGCAGCATATACGGAAGGGTAATCGTTTGCCAGGAGGATCGCTGCTCGGCTGGACTCTACATCGATACCAGGCACAAGAATGTGTATGATACCAATGGCTTGCGCGCGTTCGATAACTTGCCTCCGATCGGAGGCAAATGCGTTCATCATCAGGTGACAATGGGTGTCAATAAGAGGAGATGGATTCATTCTCATTTAATACCAACAATATGCAGGCCATCCTCGAGGATATGTTTAACGAGTTCCTTTTCTGTTGTTTCACAATAGACCCTGACGATAGGTTCTGTCCCGGAGAAACGGATTAGAAGCCAACCGCCATCCTCGAGACCGAATTTATATCCATCAAGTGTGTTAAGTCCAGTTACATTAAAACCACCGATCGTTTTTGGTTGTGCTTTTTGAATGCGGTTTTCATATTTCTGACGATCGCCAGGGGGCAATGGCGAATCGATACGATCATAATAATGACGACCGACTTTCTCAAATAGGTGCTCAACCAATTGTGAGGGTTTCATCTGTAGCTGAACCATCATATCTAAGAGGTATAGGCTCGCCAAAATGCCGTCACGTTCCGGAACATGTCCATGGAAGGCGTATCCGCCAGACTCCTCTCCCCCGATAAGAGCATCCACCTCGCGCATTTTGGGAGCGACATATTTAAACCCTACACCGGTTTCGTAAACAGGGACATTATATTGTTTTCCCAATATATTGAGCATCGTAGTAGTAGATAGGGTTTTTACGATCGGTCCACGTTTGCCGCGTACTTCTAGCATGTAGTAAGCCAGGAGAGCAAAGACGCGCAGTTGATCAACAAACTGGCCATTTTCGTCGCCAAGTCCCACTCGATCCGCGTCGCCATCGAAAATGATGAGCGCATCCGACTTATTCTTGACGCTTGCAGCAAGCCCGGCATCGATATTGGGAGGGATAGGTTCAGGGCGGGTCATCTCGGGGAAGATCGGATTACGTTCGTTATGAATCTCAATAAATTTTGTTGATCCACCAGAAAGGATTTGTGGAAGCCAGCCTGCGCCGTTTCCCCACATGGAATCGACGGTAAGCAGAAAGCCAGTATTTCTTAGCGGCTCGATATCTATTAGACGATGTAGTTGGTTGATATAAGCTGGTGCTGGATCAAAGTAGGAGATTTGCCCGCCGGATAAAGCTTCTTTAAGATGGATGCGTGGGATCTTATCAGCATTGTCCGGGATATTTATTTCTATTTCCTTTAAGCCCTCTGGATCAATCGCGCCGCCGTGTTGATCCCGTACTTTAAATCCATTATCGCTATATGGATTGTGCGAGGCGGTGATATTTACCGCGCCAATAGCGCTGTTTGCTACAACGGAATAGGAAATCGCTGGTGTAGGAGTGGGGCCATCGGTTAGTAAAATCTTGAAGCCATTACCCGCCAGCACCTCCGCAGCTACAATGGCAAAATCCTGCGAAGCAAAGCGTTTATCATAACCAACAATAATGTTATGGTCTAGCCCATGGGTGGTTTGAAGATAGCGCGCAAAACCATAAGCACATCTGCGAACCGAGTCGAATGTAAACGTGTCCGCGATCCGTCCTCTCCAGCCGTCGGTGCCAAATACTATTTTGGGGTTGGCCATGAATACTCCAAAAGAATAATAAGATTGATGATTGGATTTCTTACGCAAAACACTAGTTGCCTTGCAGCGATCGGTTCTTATGGAATTTTCTAAGCCAATCCAAGCTGCGTACTTAAAATCTATTCGTGGCACCGAAGATCAGGGGTGCTCTTCGCTGGAAATTATACCGTAGAAGAGGGTGAGCTACTAGATTCGTTCTTCGGTGGGCAGTGTCCAGGCTCTCACTCAACGAAACCTGGACTATCATGAGAGGTTTGCATTAGGAAGGATGATGATCTGTTGACATCATGGATGAACTTCGGGCCTATGCTTTTATAGGACCAACAAGACAATATAGGTTAGGGAAAGGAAAGAAAAGCGAAATGGCCATTTTTATATGCTTCAAGTTGTTCCATGAAATGGCTTTAAGTTCATGCCGAAAATCCTCCAAATTCCCATTAGGAATCGCAACCGTTTTTCAGAGCGTCGCTGTTTGTATTGCGCCAATGTCCCAAAACACGATCGTCCCATCCCAGGAGGACGAGATCAGGGTATTGCCATCAAACGAAAAGTAAAGGGAGCTCACGAATGCATTATGACCTTCGAGTGAGCAGATCGGTTCCATGGTTTCCGTATCCCAGAGGATGATCTCTTCATAAGATGCGGAAGCCAATATCGAGCCATCCGGAGAGAATGCGACCTGGGAAATCTCCTCTGAAGTTGATCGTTGAAAAAGCGGTTCTCCGCTGACCACATCCCAGAGAATGAGGTTCTTATCCAACCCACCTGATGCGAGGAATGAATCATCTGATGAGAAAGCGAGACTATTGATCTTGGCGTGATGGCCTGCAAGGGTGTGAAGCTGATCGCCGGAAACGAGGTCCCATAGAATGATCCTTCCATCTGATGTAGCTCCGGCCAAGAGTGTCGCATCCGGAGAAAACGCCAGGAATTCGGTATGTTCGTAAGGAAGCGAATTAATCGGATCCGGATCTCTCCAATCCCAGTCGGTCCAATCCCTCAAAATGAGATGGGTGATATGATTTGTCATATAGCCATACTCAGGATCTAGTGCTAGCAATCTTCCATTGGGTGTAAAAGCCATACCATAAGAATGCATGCCAGGGATAAATTTACCCGACTTACCTAAGTTGACATCTAATATCGCGAGATCGATTCCGCAGCCGCCAAGAGGGACGGCCATGGAGCTTCCATCCGGAGAGCGAACGACTTCCCCAATAGCGGAAATGCAGGAGGAAAGTTGAAAAATCTCGTCTCGCATGTATTGGATCGCGTACATCGAGGCGGGGACTTTATAGATGGAGAGCTTCATCCCAAGACCATATTCAGCCCTTATTAGGCTCGTGAAGGCAAGGATCATCCCTTGTGAGGTGGAGGCGATACTAACGTCTTCGACAGAGGGGATTTTCCAAAATGCGCCGTTCCTGCCCGCTGATGACATCCCATACAATCAGGGGCTTATTTGCCGATTGATACGAACCCACATAAGCTGCATATAAGGCGGCGCCATTGGCAGAGAAGGCCAGGCCGCTGACTTCATTTTCCGTTTCATATTCCATAGGATCATGCAACCATTGTCTCTTTTTGATATCCCATAGGTGAATTGCACCAGAATGAGTTCCTATGGCGAAACTCCTTCCATCTGATGAGAAGGCCATTTTATTGACATCACGATCATCAATATCATCGAAAATATGAAGCTGCTTCCCATTCGACCAATCCCATAAAGTAATCCTATTATTCATCGCTGCCAGCACGGAACCATCCGGGGAAAATGCCAAAGAGGACACAGCGTACCCTGAACCTGGAGTCTTGAGTGTTTTAATCCTATCTCGACTGGACATATCGATAAGCATTATTTCCGTAGTACCAATGGCCATGAGAGAACCATCCGGCGAAAAAGCGATGGCGCATATGCTGACGTTTTCATCGACAAGCGTTTCACTCTGTTCCCCAACTCTGACATCCCAAAGAATCGCTCGGCCATCATTGGCAACTGTCGCCAATGATGTGCCTTCGGGCGAAAAGGCCACATCCCAATATGGTTGTCCACTCAATGTCAATAATCGATCTCCGCCCTCTGCATCCCATAGGATCACAGTCCCGTCTTCGAGAAGTGAGACCACATATGTTCCATCTGGAGAAAATTCAGCTTTTTTCACCGGCCTTTAGTAAAGCCGGACCATATTTCCCTGAATGTATTTGACTGAAGGAGTTGTACCCCGATTGAACTGGCGATCGCCAACCGGTCACCTGAGGGGGATATGGCCAGGCTATAAAATTCGCCTTTGCTAAGGCGCATTCGAAAGGCCGGGTCGTTTGTCTGCCCATAATAAACACGCGAGGCCGACATGGGAGTAGAGGTGGGCACAGGCGTCGCAGTGGGGGTTGATGTACTTGTCGGCTCGCTGTTATCGTGCATATCGTCAGGGGTTGAACTGGGAGATGATATCGGAACGAAAAATATGGGCGATATCATTGGAATAGGGGAGGCTCCAATTTGGCTAGGGATGCCAGTTACGATCACCTCCGTTGGGGTGCTCTTACAGGCGACTATAAAGATGATAGTGAGGAGGATTGCGATTATCACAACAATGCCTTGAAAGAACCAGCTATTCTTCATATGGATACCTTTTCAAAAAAAACAAGCGTCCTCTCAGCCTTTTCTATGCATGCTCATATCATCATGAAAAGTTTGGTGCCCATCTCTTCAGATGCAGGGTATGCGAATGTTATTCTGTGCTGCATCCCATAATAGCCTTTCGTTGTTTCGCCCATTTTGCAGACATGTAGCAGTCCTGCAAAAAAGCAAAAAGCCTTTCTATTCGTATGCACCCGAAACGGATTCGGCACGAAATTGCATCATTTGCTCTGTCATTTACCTATTATTTGAAGTTCGTAATGAGTAATTTGGTTGCAAGAGTCCAGCCAACTGAAAACATCACTCGGTAAAAGGCTGGGGCAGAGACCTGCAGTTCATTCCGATGATAGCAGCAGGCTTCAGAGACCATTGAGGATGAATGCCATCTGAGGAAGCTCATTACGATCACCCCCTCCCTTCGCATAAAACACTCGCCTTTGAACTGATTTGCCAAATGATCGAGATCGTGATAAACTACCCTGGTTGCCGTGCTATACGAAAGCACGCTTTCCGTCCTTGTCGAAGGTCGCTCGGCTTAAAGATGAGGGCAATCCCGAGGAAAGGAGAATCGCCTATGCGCAACTACGAGTTGGCATATATTGCTGACCCAGAGTTAGATACTCAAGCGCTTAAAGCTTTAGAAGAGAAAGTACAAGAGTGGATCGAAGCAGTTGGAGGAAAAGTCCTCAAAATCGATCGTTGGGGAAAGCGTCGTTTTGCCTACATGCTTCGAAAGCGGAATGAAGGATACTATCTCTTCTACCAGTTCCAAATACCCACACAGGCCGGTAAAGAGATTGAGCGTAACTTGCGTCTGAATGAACAGGTTTTACGTTACATGATAACGGTTAATGAATTCGCCGAGTAACATTCTTCGTAAGGGGGAAGGGAAAAGGAGTGGGGTATGAGCCGCGGTTTGAATAAGGTGATGATCATTGGACATTTAGGCCGCGATCCGGAGATGCGTTATACGCCTTCAGGACGACCGGTCACAACCTTCAGTGTGGCAACGGCTCGTTCATGGCAATCCGCTGACGGTGAGCGACATGAAGAAACAGAGTGGTTTAATATCGTTGCGTGGGGCAGTCTGGCTGAGATATGCAATCAATACCTTCGAAAAGGCCAGCAAGTTTACATCGAGGGGCGATTGCATACGCGTCGATGGGACGACACCGAAGGTCGGAAACACTTTGCCACTGAGTTGGTAGCAAGGGAGATGATTATTCTTGGTGAAGCACGCGAAGCTGCAGAAGCATCTTACGCCAATACTCACGATGAAGAGGATTCCTATCCATTCTAAAATTATGACCCTTGGCCACAAAATATAAAGCAAGGAGAGAAGTTCTTGATGGAAGAAGAAAACAACGATTATGAGGTGGATTCATCTGAACCCGGACAGCGGGGACCAAGACGACGCTTTATTCGAAAACCACGTATTTGTCAGTTTTGCGCGGGTAAAGACCTGGTAATCGATTACAAACAGGTCGAACTATTAAAGCGTTATGTAACTGAAGAAGGGAAAATCCGTCCCCGCCGTGAGACTGGGGCTTGTGCAAGACATCAACGAAGGGTTGCCCGAGCGATAAAACGGGCTCGACATATGGCTTTCTTGCCATTCAAACTTGACCGGATGAGGTGAGGAATCCCTCGACTGTCCGCCTGGTTCTCATTTTTTTTCGCCATCTTTAACTTAAGTCGAGGAGCATGCTGAATGGCAAAACAGCGATCCGTACCTCGTATGACAAAGAAGCATCTTGCTCGCGCTCAGCGTGAACAAATTCAACGTCGCTGGATCCTCATCAGCACGATTGTTACTTTTGGGATCGCTCTTGGGTTTATTGCATACGGTATCTATGATACACGTTTCACGCCTGTCGCGAAGGTGAATAGGGCGGTGATCTCTGCGAATGATTTTCGAAGCCGGGTGCGCTTAGATGAAGCGATCACTGTAAGTCAGCAGAGTAGCGCGGATCTTGCCCTTAGTGCCTTAGAGAATAGGCAGATCACAGCCGATAATGCTTTAAATGATTTAATCGACGAAGAGCTCATCCGTCAAGAACTCGTGAAACGTGGTGTAATCATCTCGGAAGAGGACGTAGAGCGCACCATGGGTGAATCATTCGGATATTTTTCTGATGGAACGCCAACACCCTTTCCGTCTTCCACTCCCGCTCCTACTTTCACTCCCGATCCCACTTTAATCGCATTGGCTTCGATCACTCCAACGGTGACCGAAGGGCCAAGCCCTACACCATCGCCAACATTTACACCGGGACCCAGCCCAACCATAACCCCCACGAGAACCCCGTATCCGACACCGACTTTGGTCACCGAAGAGGGTTATCAAATCGCCTTTCAAGATACGGTCGATCGGTTCTCTCAAATCAATGGCGTTACGGAAGAAGGTGTGAGAGCCTGGTTCCGCGCAGCTACTAATCGTGAAAAACTTCAAGGATTCTTTGAAGACGAGATTCCAAAGGAGCAAGAATTTGTTCATGCCCGTCATATTCTGGTTGAGGATGAGGTAACTGCTCAAGAAGTCCTAAGGCTTTTAGAAGCGGGACAAGCCTGGGAGGATTTGGCTCTAGAATTCTCTACTGATGAAAGCAACAAGGCTCAGGGTGGTGATTTAGATTGGTTTCCACGTGGACAAATGATACAGGAGTTTGAGACAGCCGCTTTCAATGCACAAGTTGGAGAGACAGTCGGTCCTGTAGAGTCCAGTTTCGGATGGCACTTGATCCAGGTGCTGGGGAAAGAGACAAGAGCGCTAAGTTATTATGAATTATACAGTCTGGCTGCGAAAGCCTTCAATGAGTGGCTCACTCAAGCGCGCGCAAGCGCAGTGATCGAAAAGGATCTAGATCTGGTTGAAAAAATGCCGCCCCTTCCGAATTTAATAAAATTATTCCAAACGCCTTAAGTAACATAAGTGATGCAAGGGTGGTGGAATTTACAGCCGCACAGACAAATTCAAAACACTTAATAAATAATGATCATTTACGGGAAGATGAACATACTTCCCGTAATTTTATTTTCGATGGCTTTATTTAAGTGGATATCTTTTTTCATTAAGACCCTCTTGATAGTTGCACCGGCTATGAATATACTGGATGATGGCTGAAAGATGAACTTAGAAACCCTCTTATCCGCCTTACCAGGCAATCTCTCTCCGATCGAGAGAAATATTATTGAGCGCGCTTACCGGGTTGCGGAGAAAGCTCATAAAGGCCAGGAACGCGCCTCAGGTGAACCGTATATTCAACATAGCCTGGCAGTGGCAAATATATTGGCAGACTTAGGGATGCCCATCCCGACCATCGCTGCTGGTCTGCTCCATGATACTGTCGAAGATACTCGTCTGAGATTGGAAGATATTCACCGCGATTTTGGTGAAGATGTCGCCAGCCTGGTATCTAGCGTAACCAAGCTAACGCAATTACCTCGTGTCAGTCATTCAGCTGCCCTGGAAAGAGGGGAAAGTAGCGCAAAAGTAGAGTTGGCGAAAGAAAATCTCAGGAAGACCTTTCTGGCGATGGGAGAAGATGTTCGTGTAGTCCTCATCAAACTTGCAGATCGGTTGCACAATATGCGCACCCTATCTCATCTACCAAGGGAAAAACAGGTGAGAATCGCCACGGAGACTCTTGAGATTTTTGCCCCATTAGCCAACCGTTTGGGTATCTGGCAGGTGAAATGGGAGCTTGAGGACTTGGCTTTTCGCTATGTATTCCCCGAAAAATATCGGGAGATCGCCAAGCTGGTTTCCGAACGGCGAGTCGATCGCCAAGAGACGATGGATTCGATCTCTGCCAGACTTAAGGATGTTCTCGCCGACGCGGGTATCCAGGCAGAGGTGCATGGGCGCTCGAAACATCTTTACTCGATTTATAAGAAAATGGAACGTAAAGGTGTTCCATTTGAGATGGTGCATGATGTTCGCGGGGTACGAGTGATTGTCGAAAATGACCATGATAGTTATTTGGCCTTGGGGATTATTCACAACCACTGGCGACCGATCCCAGGTGGTTTCGATGATTACATTGCGACGCCGAAGGATAATCTCTACCAATCCCTCCATACCGCCGTGATTTATGATGATGGAAAAACCCTTGAAGTGCAAATCCGCACTCCTGAGATGCACGAAAATGCCGAGTATGGCATCGCGGCGCATTGGCGCTATAAAGAAGGGCGTCGACAAGATGATGCTTTTGAGCAAAAAATTCTCTGGCTGCGCAAGCTGATGGAATGGCGTCAAGATGTGGATAATGCTAGTGATTTCATGGACGCCATGAAGTCAGATGTTTTTAACGATCGGGTCTATGTCTTCACTCCCCGTGGAGATATCATCGATTTGCCCGCAGGATCAACGCCCATCGATTTTGCATATCACATCCATACAGAGATCGGACATCGTTGTCGCGGCGCGAAAATCGATGGCAAATTAGTATCCTTGGATCATAAATTGCAGACCAGCAACTCGGTTGAGATCCTGACCACAAAACGCGGTGGTCCGAGCCGAGATTGGCTCAATCCCACTCTGGAAATGGTTAAAAGCCAAAGAGCAAGGAGCAAGATCCGTCAGTGGTTTAAACGTCTGGATCGCGAGCAGAATATTTCTCATGGTCGCCTGCTACTTGAACGAGAGCTTCGTCGATTAGGGATCGAGGCGGTTTCTTTTGAGCGTATTGCCCGTGAAATTAATTTCTCTAGCGTTGATGATTTTCTGGCTGCCATTGGCTGTGGAGATATCCATCTCGGCAGGATCATCAGTAAGATAGCAGGTGAGCAGGAAGAGGGATTCGAGATCCCTGAAGAGCTTCAACCAATTACTTCTACTGAAGCTGTGCCAACAAAAGAGATCAGTGTATTGGGCCTAAAAGGGCTGCTCACTAATCTTGCCCGTTGCTGTAAGCCTGTCCCCGGTGATCCGATTGTTGGCTATATTACTCGGGGAAGAGGTGCGACCATTCATCGGCAGGATTGTCCCAACGCACTACGTATTAAAGATAAGGAGCGGCTAGTGAATGTCTCATGGGGGCAGGCGAGACAGACGTATCCCGTTTCCGTGCGTATCCGTGCATATGATCGTGATGGATTAATGCGGGATGTATCCACCCTGGTGACCAATGAAGGTATTAATATGTCCTCCATCCATGTTTCCACTAAGAATAGCTTGGCAACTTTTGATGTTGTCATGAATGTCACAGATATTGCCCAACTGAGTCGTGTCCTCAATCGTTTGGAGGCTCTTGCTAATGTTCTGGAGGCTCGACGATTACGACCGGGATAAATTTATATTTTATGTTACCCCGACAGCATCGATTCCGGCATATTCATCCACTGGATTTTTTTAAATTCTCTTGGTATCCTTGCGTTCTCATTCATTGATGAGCTTCTATGGTGAATATAGGTAATGATCGGATGCAAGTTCGGACATGGATGATCGATGCAAATGTTGGCTACTATTGTTAGTCTTACCTGGAGCAAAACGGAGGCGAAGAATCCCTATGATGAAGCCAATAAAGAGATTGTTTCCTGATTTCTTCAAAGCTTCGCGCCTCAAAATGGCAGCTTTATAATGAATTCAAGAGTTAAAAGCAAAAAAACATGAGTGAAGTATTCCCTTGTCCGAAGTTGTATCCGAAGGTAAAAATCTGTTCGTTGATAACCAGGTGAGATTCTCTTTGAGATTAATTCAATCAATAACCTTGATGTGAGTAAAATTGGGGATTATCCTTTTCAAAAATTCAGTTATACTTCTGATCCCTTTTAGAGTGCCTGAAAAGCACTGAGTAGGACAAGAGAGATTGGACAGGATATTTTGGCACTACCGTAGGGTTGATCATCATGTCATTTATTGTTAGAAGAGACTGTTAATGGAGGAGGGCTGAAATGCCACGAATTCGATGCCGTTATTTGGATTGTATTTTTCTTGATGAGGGATACTGTACTGCGGAACTTGTTGAGGTTGATCCGGATGAATGCTGCTTAACCTATACCCAGATCGATGAGGTAGATGTTGACAAGGAATGGGAAGAAGAGGATATTGAGGAGCTCTGGGACGTGGAAGAGGATGACCTCCTCTCAGATGAGGATGATGATGATGTTTGGCTAGATGAGGAAGAGATCTGATCTAGATCTTTTAAAACCATTTTTATTATAAATTAGTGATTCGGTAGAGGCTTTGATTCGATCCTGGAGGCATTATTAAACATCATTAATATGCAACGCGAATTTTTCCCTTATCTTGGCAAAATAGAAACCAGGGCAATGAGAAATCTACCCTGGTTTTTAATTTCTTCCATCCGGATTACAGCAAACAGAAAAAATCCCTTTAAGAGCAGCTTAATTATCAGATGAAGCTTTTACACGTTGTTCTAAGGTTCGTGTGAAGATATCCTCTAGTTCCTTTCTGCCTTTTCCCTTTTTCTGCTGAGTGCCCACATATTTTACACTTGCTTCAGTTTGATCGTTTTCATTCAACGCTCTTCGAAGTGCGGTTTCCATGGCTGTGGGCGGTTCTTCTTCAGTTTCCTCGGTGAAACTTTCAACTTCTTCTTCAACTTTCATACTAAGGCGGATTTGCCGTTTCTTCCGGTCGATATCAAGGATAGTGACTTCCACTTTATCGCCTACATGAACTACTTCTGCCGGATCGGTGACGTAACTTGTGCTCATCTCACTTACATGTACCAATCCGGGGCGTGCTGCTCCGATGTCAACAAAGGCGCCAAATTTCTCAAGGCGCACAACCTTTCCTGTTACTTTTTTGCCTGGATTAATATCATGCCACTTTAGTTCCACTGGGCGGATCATAGACAATTCGAGTCGGCGAAGTTCGGGATCTACACGATCGACCCATACTTCCACCTCTTGTCCTTCCTGAAGAACATCCTGGACTCGATTGATCTGCTCTCGTCTTAACTTTGAAATATGTAATAGCCCTGGTACCTCTAAGCCAACATCAACAAAAGCACCAAAGAGTTCGATTTTTGTTACGATTCCTCGCATCAATGTCTTGGGTTTAAGATCGGCGAGTTGAATCGGAGAAGATATATTGTCGTTTTCCATGCGCGATTTCCTGAAGTAAAAAATATGTATTACGGCGGGATTATACCACGCACAGTATCCAGGCTAGGGAAGAGGGAGCATCATTAACACATCTCTCATGGTCGTTGAAAGCGAATATGCCATTGCAGAATACTACCGAAACGATCACTTGGATCGAAGATAGGTCCGACGGTTACACCTTGAATCTGAGCATCAATGGCGTAGTTATAAACCGGGAGGTATAACAGCAGCGCTGGGACCTGGTCTTGAAATCGATATTGGAAACTCTTATAAAGATCTCGACGAGTTGCCAGATCTGAAATCGTCCGGGCTTTTTCTAGCCAAATACCGGTATTCCGATCGGCATATCCACCATAGTTCTGACCAGTATCGATCTGAGTGTCATGCCAAAAAGGGTAGGGATCTGGGTCCGGGTAAGGGCCAACATCAAGGTCAGTGAGTACTGCATCGAAATTCCGAGGCTCTAAGTAGTCCGAAAGGAGTTCTTCACCGGAAGCCGCAATTAAGGTTACATCGATCCCTGCCTGCATCCAATTCTCTTTTATCGCTTCAGCAATTGCTGTGTGGAGCAGATCTGAAGAGTGAACTAGATTGAAAGAGAGGGTCGCGCCGTCTTTTTGTCGAATGTACTCGGGATTCCCAATACTCGCTCCTTCCGGCAACTTCCATCCCAAGTCGTTTAGCAAGGTGTCCGCCCGTTGCGGATCGAATGGAAAGAGCTCTAAATTATCCAAGTATGCCCAAGTCGCTGGGAAGATCGGCCCTGAAGGAACGATAGCCTGACCGGAGAAAATTGTATCAACAATCCATTGTCTGTTGATGGCAAAGAGTAATGCTTGGCGGAAGTCCTTCTCAGCAAAGAAGGTTTTCTCTGGATGCCTGAGATTTAAAAATACCAATCCCATGCGCGGCAGCCGAGCTGAATGCAGGTTGAGGTCAGGAATTTCGAGGACACGATCGAGTATCCCTGTGCTAACCTGACCAATTCCTTGAACATGGTCCCCAAGATAAGCCTCTAATGCTCTTCCCTCGTCGGGAAAGAAGAGGAAATCAACCTGGTCAAGATAGGGGGTTCCTTCGTAGAATTCGGGAAAAGCGGTCAAACTTACTCCAATGATAGTATCATCTTCCAGTAAAAAGCGGTGAAAACGAAAAGGTCCGTTCCCGATAGGCTGGGTGTTGAAGGGATGCTCAATTAATTCCCCAGCGCTTACTCCCCGCAAAAGATGTTCGGGCAGGAGACCTACTGATAGGAAATCCAAAAAGGGCGAGAAAGGTTCTGGCAATTGGAATTGAATCGTTTTTTCATCCAGTCGAATGATGTTGATTTCCTGCCAAAACTCATGCAGATCTTCAGATCCTGGGAAGTCAGGATCCTTGAACTTCGAAAAGGTGTAGAGGACATCGTCAGATTGAACCGGTTCGCCATCATGCCAAAGAACATCCTCTCTCAGAGTAAAAGTATATAATGTGGCGTTGGCAGACACCGCCCAGGATTCAGCAATATCTGGCAGTGGGATCCCACGTGAGTCGAAATGGAGCAAACCACGGTATAGCAAACGATCGATGTCTCGATCGACCTGATTGGAAAAATCTAGGATGGGATTTAGGCGGCTGACCATGCCGATGAGAGCTTCTCGGTAAATCCCACCGGCGATGGGTTCAGGTTCGGATGGCGTAGTGGTGGAGGGGGCTTGACCGAGAAGATAGCCAAGTACCAGAATTAACCCACCAAGAGCAATGAGCAATTGCCAACGGATTCTGCGCATTTAATTGATGACCCAGGTGAAGAGAGGAGGAGACAGCGGGATCTAAATGCCAAGGACAACTGTTAAGATGGCTAACGAAAAGAAAAGGATACTGAGACCAATGGTCACGTTGAAGAGTAAACGCTCGATCCCGCGACGCGTATGATAAGCCCCGCCTCCAAAATCACCACCGGTAAGTCCGCCAAGTCCTGCTCCGCGACTCTGCAAGATGATTACCAGGATCATGGCGATGGATATGACGATTAAAGCTACATTAAAATAATCAGTCAATGGATTACCCTCCTCTGCTAGCACAACCTGGGGATTATAGCAGAAGGTAGATTGATGATCAAGGTCACTTAAGATGTTTAGATTCGCCTTGGTCTGATGAATCAATATCGAATAACATAATTTATCCGCAACTATTCAGGCAAAGACCCTAAAGGTCGGGTTTATCATCCAAACTTGTCTTTCAAACGCAAATTTCCTGCAAATTCAATCCCTTGTTTTGTCAGAAAGAGCTTTAGGGTCTGCGTTTGCAGGCAAGGCTGAGTAGTTACTTTTATTTCACAGCCTGCCCAATCGAGGAGCGTAAGTAGGCCTCGATAAAACCGTTAATTTCGCCATCAAGCACAGCCATGATATTCGATGTTTCATAATTCGTCCGGTGATCCTTAACCATCTGGTAAGGATGTATCACATATGAGCGGATCTGACTTCCCCATTCTGCTTTCACATGCTCACCTTTGATCTCTGCCAACTCCGCTTCAAGCTGTTGTTGCTTGATGTCTAAAAGTCGTGCACGAAGGACACGAAGCGCATTTTCTTTATTTTGGGTTTGGGATCGTTCGTTTTGACAGGTAACAACGATTCCTGTTGGAAGGTGGGTGATACGAATAGCGGTTTCGTTTTTCTGTACGTTCTGTCCTCCTGCGCCTGCGGAACGATAGGTGTCAAACTTAAGGTCGTTTGGATTGATTTCAATTTCATCGTCTGTTTCGACTTGAGGATAGACCTCTACAAGTGCAAAGGACGTGTGTCGTCGATGAGCAGCATCGAAGGGTGAGAGACGTACCAACCGATGAACTCCTTTTTCGGAGCGTAAATACCCAGTGGCATAATCACCTGAAACTGCGATCATGACCCTTTTTAGACCTGCTTCCTCACCTTCGTGGATATCCAGGAGTTCGATCTCATAACCAGATGCCTCCGCCCAGCGCAAATACATACGGTAGAGCATTTGCGTCCAATCTTGTGAATCCGTCCCGCCAGCGCCAGCATGAATCAAGAGAATGGCATCATGTTGGTCATACTCGCCGGAGAGCAGCGTGGTCAATTCCCGCTTCTCGACTTCTGCCTCGAGGACCGTTGTCTCATTCTCAATTTCCTCCCTTAAGGAGAGACCATCTAATAAAGCCAATTCCAACGCATCCTCAATGCGCGACTTTATGGCAAGCCAGGAATCAATTTCACGTCGAAGGCGAGTAAGTCGACGCATGGTGGCTTGTGCTTGCTCTGGGTTTTCCCATAAGTGGGGAGATTCTGCGGTTTCCTCTAGCGACTTTAGTTCAGATTGTCGTTTGGCGAAGTCAAAGACGCACCATGAGGTCGTGGATTCTGGATAGTGCTTCTTGAAGCCTTTTAATCAAATCTTCCATTTTAAATACACCTCAAAAATTATCCGCATAATAAATGATTATCGTGAGTTCATCTCTGACGGCATCAGTAATCCATCCACATAGGATTCGGGATTGAAAGTCAATAGACTCTCAATTTCCTCACCTATGCCGACATAGAAAATTGGCAGCTTTAGTTCGGATGTGATTGTAAATCCAACACCGCCTCGAGCGGAATTATCCAATTTCGCGAGCACAAGACCATCGACTTTAACCGATTGCGCAAAGGCTTTCGCTTGAGAGAGCCCATTTTGACCTGTCATTGCGTCAAGAACCAGCAACACCTGGTGAGGGGCCTTCTCGATGACTTTCCCGGCAACTTTGCATATTTTTTGTAATTCCGCCATGAGATTATGATGCGTATGCATCCGTCCAGATGTATCGATGATAAGCACGTCTGCTTTCCTTGACAAAGCTGCCTGAGCCGCATCATAGACAACTGCGCCCGGGTCACTCCCTGCCTGACCTGCGATAAGTTCGACGCCAAGCTGGTTTGCCCAACGCTGTAATTGTTCTTTAGCGGCAGCTCGATAAGTATCTGCAGCAGCTAAAAGGACATCGTGATTAGCCTGAAGATAGCAATGGGCGAGACGAGAAACGGTGGTTGTTTTGCCCGAGCCGTTGACTCCGATCACAACGATGACAAATGGCTTGGGGATCAAGGGTATCGGCTGGAAGGGCATCAAGCGGTTGATAAGCGATCTGCGCAATTCAGTCTGAAGTGCTTCAACTTTCCGAATGCCTGCATCTTTTGCACCACACTTCAATTCTTCAATCAGTTGGGTGGTTAGCTTAATGCCAATATCCGCCTGGATCAAACTGGCTTCAAGCTCCTCCCAGAAATCGCTGTTTAACTCAGTAGCGCCAAAGAGTTTACCAAGACGGTTAAAAGTAGTTTGCCTCGTTTTTGTTAGCGCTGAGAACCATGCATTTTCTTTCACGGGCGAATTATACCATTCAGGGGTTGATCGAACTTGCAGATAGGTTCGATGGAGCGATTAAGCATTAAATGATCCATTTCGAAAAGCCATAAAGAAAAAACGCTCAGAATATGAGCGTTATCCAGGCTGGGGGTCGAGGATTCGAACCTCGGCTGACGGATCCAGAGTCCGCTGTCCTACCGCTAGACGAACCCCCAATTTGCTCTGGCATTCTACCATAGAGGGTACGCTGTGTCTAATTGCCCTTGCGTAGTTGGTTGAGCAATTGGTTCGCCTTATCAAGCCGTTCTAGAACAACGGTTTTTCCGATAATTTCCATGCTTTCAATCAAGGGCGGTGAGATAGGCTGGCCAGTAATAGCGATTCTGAGGACCCAAAATAGTTGTCCAGCGTCCAATTCGAGTCGACTGGCGAGCTCTCTCAATGCGGGCTCGATTGCTTCAGCCGAGAAAGAAGGTAATGATTTCAGTAGGTCATACGCTGCCTCAGCCGCGAGAAATGCTTTGTCATAGGTCATGTTCTTGGCGATTAACTGATTCGGGTCCGGATGGACAGTGTCCCGAAAAAAGAAGCCTGCGATTTCGATCGCATCTTCTAATGTATTGATCCGTTCTTGGATTAGTGGGATGATCTGACGCAGTATACCATCATCAATCTTGCAGTCAGCGTGCACAAAGAACGGACGTATCCGTGTGAACAATTCCTCATGCGTCAGATTTCGGATGTACAATCCATCAAAATGGTCTAGTTTACTGTAATTAACCGCTGCCGGGCTGGGTCGTAATTTTTCTAATGAAAATTTCTCCACCAGATCGTCCATTGAGAAAATCTCCGCCTGATCGTCATAAGACCAGCCCATGAGTGCGCACCAATTGACCACAGCCTCTGGCAAATAGCCCATCTCTCGTAAATCAAGGACATAAACGCTCATTGCGCCTCCCTTGGGATCGATAGCATAGCGTTTGCTCAACTTGCCTTTTCCAGTGGGGTTGAGGAAAAGCGAGAGATGGACCCAAACAGGCTGCTCCCATTCAAAAGCCTGGTATATTAATACGTGTAGAGGAAAAGTAGCCAGCCATTCTGACCCACGAAAAACATGAGTAATTTGCATCAAATGATCATCGCTGATGGCTGCCATATGGTAAACAGGCATGCCATCAGATTTAATTAAAATATAATCATTAATGTGTGAATTATCGACCAGAATTGGCTCTCGCATCAGATCGACAGCGGTGGTCTTGCCTCCTTCCGGAACCTTAAAGCGTACAACGTGAGATTCGCCATTTTCAATTCGAGCACGGCTCTCATTATGGGGAAGAGAGCGGCAAAGGCCATCGTAATGGGGTGTCAGTTTTCGTTTCTGTTGATCTTTTCGTAGTTGGTCCAGGCGCTTGGGACTACAGAAGCAGTAATAGGCATGGCCACGATCGATTAATTCCTGCGCCAGATCATGGTAGAGCTGCACTCGCTCAGATTGTCGATAGGGTGCATAAGGTCCGCCCTTATCTGGCCCTTCGTCCCAAAAAAGCCCCAGCCAATGTAGGCTTTCCATGATCTCTTTTTCGGCATTGGGATCAAAGCGCTTTCGATCCGTGTCTTCAATACGTAAAACGAATTGCCCTCCGGTCTGCCGGGCGAGCAGATAGTTATAGAGCGCTGTTCGAGCACCGCCGATATGAAAGCGACCGGTTGGTGAGGGGGCAAAACGAACACGCGCAGGAATATTTGTCATAAGAAATCTCTCCGGACGATATTGCTCAAAGTTCAATTTGTTTGTGGCGTAAGATCACGCTTTCAACCAGGCCAATTCCCATGAGGCTGACTAATAGGGATGAACCGCCATAGGAAAAAAAGGGCAGGGGGATGCCTGAGACGGGAAAGAGATTCAAATTCATACCGATATTAAATGCACTTTGAAAGAGGAGCACGATGGCTACGCCATAACAAATAAGAGCACCAAACTGATCGCGAGCCATTCGCACAGTCCGAAGACAGCGATGAATAATTAGAAATAGAATGATCAGGAAGACCAACGTACCTGCGAAACCGAATTCCTCAGCCAGGACTGAAAAAATAAAATCCGTATGCCTTACTTTCAGAAAACGTAATTGGACCTGTGTGCCATGCTCATACCCTTGACCGAGCCATCCCCCCGAGCCAATCGAAATCAAGGCCTGTTGTACATTATAAGTCGCACCATAGCTCTGCTCTGGATTGGGAAAAAGGAAATTAATAATACGTGTCATTTGATAGTGTTTGATTATGTAGAAAGGTTTTTCCAATGGGTAGTCCACAGTGAAATAGCGATAAAGTAATG
Organism: uncultured Anaerolineaceae bacterium; assembly: GCA_964353875.1. GTDB lineage: Bacteria > Chloroflexota > Anaerolineae > Anaerolineales > E44-bin32 > MGNI01. The sequence continues at coordinate 27,452 of CAYGXU010000010.1, forward strand.
GGGAGAGAATGAGCAGGAAGATAATAACAATCAGGAAAAGGATTCCGAGATAGCGCAGTGGCAAACCAACCGCCCAAACCATGGAGAGCCAGATAACGCCGAGCACGATCGCGCTGCTCAGGCTGGGTTGCAAGAGAACAAGTAACGCGGGGATCGCAGTAAGGAGGATACTTTGGATTAACGTGTGTAAGCGGTGATCATGGCTCTTTTGGCGTGAAAAGAAATCCGCCAAGAACAAGATCATCATGACCTTCGCCAATTCTGAAGGCTGAATGTTAATAATGCCAACTCGAAACCAACGTTGCGACCCGAAGCCAACCTCACCAGCGATAAAAATGAAAGTCAGCAGCAGAACGATGAAAATGTAAATCGGTCGAGCCAGTGCTGACCAGATACGATAGTCAATGGCAGCCAGAATTAAAACGATTACCAAACCTGCGGCAGCAAAGATTGATTGGCGCGAATCATATCCAGCCAACTCTTCATTGTCGGCAATCGCTGAACGGATCATGGCGACACCAGCAATGGTCAGAATGACTACAGCTGCCAGAAGCCAAATGTCAAAATGCCTCCAAATACGTGCACTGGACTGCATATGCTCCTCACCTAGCAGCGTCTTTTACGCTCGGAAGCAGGAGGGATATCGGCGATGAGCCGATGTTGGTCACGTCCCATGGCCAATTCGAGGCGAACCTGGTGGGTCTCACTGACGACATGTTTTGAGATCACAGAAATCAGTTCATCTTTCAAGGCATCCAGTTCTCCAGGCGAAATCCCAGCTCGATCGTGCATGATAAGGCTTTTCAACCTTTTACTAGCAGTTTTGGCGCTATTTCGGTTTGGATGCTCGAATACGGCAAAAAAGCTCATGATGCGCCCTGCTGACCGCTCATCAAGCGTGCTGAGTAGAGATGGGAAAATATCAGACCATTCACCCTCAGGGAGTGAAATCCGTAAAATATCGCCGATCCCTATTGAATAAAATCGGTTTCATCAGCTATCCTGGTCGAACGATTATAGCATGTCCGTAACGATGTAATGGTTGGGAAATCTCATTGTGAAGTATCAATTGCTTTGAATGCAAAATAGGCTTCCAAGATCTGGCGCACAATGGGACCAGCGGTGACCGCGCCTTCTCCGCCGTTGTATACGAACGCAACCACAGCGATTTCGGGATTCTCATATGGCGCATAAGCAATATACCAGCTATGAGTCGGCCAGTTTCCGGGTTCGCATAAGCCCTTTTCACGGGCGAGGGTATCGCAAAATTCGCCAGTACCGGTTTTTCCCGCGCTGGAAATCGTTTCTAGTTGAGCATAATCAGATGCTGTCCCTTCAGTGACGACAAGCCGCAATCCTTCCTGAGTCTTCTGAAAAATCCAGGGTTCAACTAAGATATCTGGGGTTTCCTCGAAGGTAGGTCGGATTTTTTCAGGGATCCAGGGACAATCAGAGCCAATCTGGTCGGCGGGTGTAATGACATTATCAGAGATGTCCCAAAGCATGCAAGGTTTAATTTCACTGATCACATTGCCCTCGCCGTCCAGGATCTCAGTAACGATATGAGGCCACATGACCTTCCCGCCATTCGCGATGGTTGCCAATGAGGTGAGTACCTGAAGAGGAGTCGCCAGGACATAACCCTGTCCGGTGGTCGCATTGTAAGTATCACCTGTAGACCAGTTTTCTCCTTGCGTCCTGCGTTTCCAATCGCGTGTCGGGATTAACCCGCCTTCTTCGCCCGGAAGGTCGATGCCTAATGGATTTCCATAACCTAGAGCGTGGGCATATATCCCAATCCGATCGATTCCCAATCCCTCCTCTACCTCACCAGGGAAACCACCACCGATTTTGTAGAAATAGACATTACACGAGAATGCGAGCGCATGGAGAAAATCAACATAGCCATGACCGTCTCGTTTCCAGCAGACGAAATCCCTCGCCTTGCCAGGATCATTGGGGAAATATTTATTTTGGATTGTGATCTTTCCTGGATCGAATATTTCACGGGAGGGTGTGATTACGCCCTCATTTAATGCTCCGATCGCCGTTGCCAATTTGAAGGTTGATCCTGGTGGGTGTCTATCGCTTATAGCGTGATTGATAAGCGGCTTTCCGCGTTCGTCTGACTCTAGCTGTCGGTAATAAGTAGCCGGGATGAAACGGGCCAGGCGATTGTTTTCATAAGTAGGTAGGGAGACCATCGCGAGGATCTCACCGGTTTTTGGATTCATGGCAATCACCACACCGATAGGCGTACGCTGCTCCCCTGCTGATCGGTTAATAAATTCCATGCGCTTGGCCAAAGCAGTCTCAGCTGCTGATTGAAGTCGCGTATCCAAGGATAATCGCAGGCTGTATCCAGGAGTTGGTGGGGTTACGGTTCCCACATCCCGCAATATGAGCCCAGCAACATCTTTTTCAACCACCTTTTCACCATTACGTCCAGCAAGGAGATCCTGATAAAGTCCTTCAATCCCTGCATAACCTACCTTATCCCTCCCAGCCTCAAAGCCGAGCACTTCATAGAAGTCACGATTCAATTCCGAGATGGGTCCCAGGTAGCCAATAATGGAAGCTGTGAGTTTACCGGTCGTGTAGTCCCGCACCGCCAGGACTTCGAGCCCAACACCGGGCATATCCATCATCGATTCGCGCACCACTCTGGCGATGGCTTCATCCACATCGCAAGCAATCGGCCATGGATCATAAGGGCTGATTGAATCTCCTTCTTTGACGAATTGTCGTATGCCACGTCCAGGGATACAGCGTGCAGCTTTTTCTCCTTCCTTATCAACAGGAACGTCCGTTAAATCGGAAAGGTATTGGTAAATTTGTTCAATCTCCGCTTGGCTATCGGGAAGAAGAGCAGGTGTGATGACAATGTTGAACGTAGGGATATTACGAACTAATAGATAGTCATTACGATCGTAGATAACACCACGCGGGGCAGGGATCGAGACGCGATCAAAACGATTATCATCCGCACGTGCGATGAATTCCTCACCCCTCATAATCTGTAAAATAAACAGGCGTCGGGCGAATGTGATCAGAAGAAGAAACAAGACGATATAGGTAAGATTAATACGCCAATTGCTAGTAAGACTTTGATAATTATTTTTGCTCATCGATGATTACCCAATACTCCCATTTTATCAATGAATCTCCTGAAAAAATCAGCTCTCGTCTGGAAATAGAGGTTATATGTGGTGTGTGGGCGAAACCCCCGCACTCATATACCGTTCTCTGTTTCGGGTTTTTTTCAGTGCAGTCATCAATTAAATTTTCACTTCGGGTGGGTAAATCCTTTGGCTGATAGATTTCGCCAGTTGGGTTACAGGGAGGGCAAATAGGATGTTGAGAAATGTACTGGGTAGAATAATGCGAAACAATGCCATGCCAAGATCAACCTGTTTGCCCAGAAGCCAAATGATGATCAGGCTGAGCATGTGATAGAGTAGGGAAGCCACTAATGTGACACCCATCGGCATGAGGATATGAGATTCCCAGAATCGTCCTTCAGAAAAGGAAATGAGATAGGCGATGAGGATGAGATTGATTGCGGTTACTCCGAAGGGTAAGTTGGAGAGCAAATCTAAGGACAAACCCCCGATCAAAGCCCAGACCATACTGTCCCGCGCTTTGCTACTGATCCCCCAACCAACCACAGCCAGCAGGATGAGGTCGGGTCTACCATCTAATAGGGTGAGATCATTGACCACTACAGACTGGAGCACAGCGAGGAAAATCATCAAGGGGATACCAAACAGGATAACCATAATTTTTTTATTAAGGATTGCTCTCTATTGGCAGGGGACGAAAGTTGATGATGACCAATATGATGGTTAGATTATCAATATCGACGCTGGATTGGATCACTGCTTGCTGAAAGAGTTCATAATCCCTCTTACGGACACTAATCACTTTTCCGACTGGGATATTAGGGGGAAAATTACCTCCCAATCCTGAGGAAAGCACAAGATCGCCAGGGGCAACCTGCGCTTCCTGGCTGATGAGATCGATCCATAATTCACCGCTGAGCTGAGGCGCCAGGATGCCTTCCCTACTTATGGCTCCCTGGATGCGGACATTGACGGCGATGTCAGGATCGGTAATGAGTTGCACACGTGCGCTTGTAGAGAAAACCTCAGCGACGCGACCGACCAGGCCTCTCTCGGTGATAACAGGCATTCCTCTTTGTATCCCTGCATCCGAGCCACGCCCAATCCAAATATAGCGTAAGAAAGGGCTGGTATCCTTTCCGATGACATCTGCGGCGATGTAGCGGTTTTCCGGTTGTGAACGGGCGTAGCCAAGCAGTGCGGCGAGGATATTTGCCTCAGAAATTTGCTCTTGGAGAGAGATGATTTCCTGCTGTAAATGGGCAACTTCTAATTCGAGTTCCGCATTACGTGCCCTAAGCGTTGCCAGATCACTTGGTGCTTTGATCATATCGCGAATGGCAGAATAGCGGATGGCAACCCAGTTTTGGATAGCAGATAAAGGCTGCAAGACTACGTTGCTAGCAGGTTTAAGAATACCCCCCTCGCTTAATAACAGCATACTAGTGGCGAGGAGAATAAGGATAATTGCAAGTAATAGATTGGCTGAAATTCGACGCATAGTGATTATTGGAAAGGAGAGTTACATGATGATAGTCAGCATGGGATTAAATAGAACTGCGTTCAAGACTGACAATATAACGGCGATGGGCATTAAACTTTTCCAGTACTATCCCAGCACCCCTTGCGACACAAGTCATCGAATCCTCCGCAAGCCATACACGCATACGCAAATCATGGGATAAACGATCAGCGAGACCCTGTAGTTGGGATCCACCGCCCGAGAGGCAAATCCCAACTTCCATCAAGTCAGCGATCAGCTCTGGTGGTGTCTCATCGATCGCATCCCTTACGATTGAGATAATGCTGTTTACGGAATTGGTTAGTGCTTCACGTATTTCGACAGACGAAACTTCAAGTGCTTCTGGTAAACCGCTGACGAGATTCCGCCCACGGATCACCATCGTTTTCTCTTCCCTTAATGGGTAAGCTGAGCCAATCGTCATTTTCACTTGCTCAGCCATGCGTTCACCAATAAGCAAATTGTATTTATTACGGATATAGTTCATCACGTCTGTATCTAGTTCATCTCCTGCGATGCGAAGTGATCTTGAAATAACAACTTCACCCATAGAAAAGACAGCTACTTCAGTTGTCCCACCTCCGATGTCAATAATCATCGTTCCTTGTACTTCACCGATCGGGAGGGAAGCACCGAGAGCAGCTGCAGTAGGCTCCTCAATTAGAAAAGCTTCCCGTGCACCTGCCGCCATGGCAGCATCAAAGACCGCACGTTTCTCTACTTGTGTTGCCCCTCGGGGGATGCCAATTACTACACGTGGACGAGGAACCGGTACGATGCTTTGCTCATGTGCTTTACTGATGAAATATTCCAACATCGCTTCGGTGATTTCAAATTCGGAGATCACACCATCACGTAAAGGGCGAAGAGCGATGATGTTGGCTGGGGTACGCCCAACCATTTCGCGCGCCTTGGCGCCGATAGCAATTGGGTTCTTGCTCTTCTTCTCAATGGCAACCCATGAAGGCTCATTAATAACAATACCCTTTCCAACTACGTTGACGAGGGTATTTGCTGTTCCTAAGTCGATACCAATGTCAAGGGAGAAAAGGCCTAGAAGCCAATTTAAGGGGTTGATGGCCAATTTGGAATCCTCCATCTGATTAATGGAGACCAGCCTTAGATTATACCATACAGGTCGTGGGTAGCTTCTGAAATAAACTTTTAAGGAGAGATACGCATAACCAATGCTTCTGATACTTCTCCCCTACGTTTAATCGATTCAGAGCGGGCATAAACCATTCTGTAAAGTAAGTTCAATCCCTGAAATTAAGTTTTACAAAATAAACGTCCCTATCCTTGATCCATTATGGAGGAGTAAGTTCCCGAATGCTATAATCAACCGTAATGAAAATCCCAGAACGAATGATGGAAACGATTGATCGATATGGGCTGCTTAACCCTAGAGATAAGGTTTTGGTGGGGGTCTCAGGAGGGGCTGATAGCCTCTGCCTCATGATGGGTCTTCGAGAATTGGGTTACCAAGTCGTGGTTGCCCATCTGGACCATCAACTTCGAGCCGAGAGCGTAGATGACGCACAATTCGTCGAGGCTCTTGCCAGAGAGGCCGGCCTGGAGGTTGTCATTGAAAGAGGCGATGTACAAAGTCTCATCGAACAGGGCTATTCAATCGAAGAGGCAGCACGATTAGTCCGGTATCGTTTCCTGGTTCGAGCGGCAAGGAAAGCGAAGACGATAAAAATCGCAACCGGTCATACTGCGGATGATCAGATTGAAACAGTAATGATGCATTTTCTCAGGGGAGCCGGACCTTCTGGGCTGGCTGGCATGGCGCCAAAGACGCGGCTGGATAGGTGGGCAGGGATCCCTGAGGCGCAAGACCTTTGCCTGGTACGACCGCTTCTTGAAATCCGGCGAACGGAGACAGAAGCCTATTGCCAGAGTATGCATCTAACTCCAAGGTTAGATCGAAGCAATTTCGATCTCTCCTTCTTTCGCAACAGAATACGCCATCATCTTATTCCTATGTTGAAAGGATACAATCCAGGGATTGAACAGATTGTGTTGCGGATGGCGAAAGTGATGGCTGGGGAAGCCGCCCTGATCGACCAAATCATTGATGAGTATTGGGACAAAGTTGTTAGTTCACAAACTGAAGATAGCCTCTTCATAAAGCGTCAGGCGATACTCGCGCTCCCAATTGCACTTAGGCGCGCTTTTCTTCGACGCGTCATCGCAGTCATGTCGCCTGGGATTCGTGACATTGGTTTTGAACAAGTAGAACGAGCACTTACATTCCTTCAAGACGAAAATTCCAAAGGGAAGATTCCGCTTCTAATGGGATTTGAGTTGAGTAAGTCCTCTCAATTCGTCATTATTCAACAGGAAGGGAGAAAACCAATCCTTCCTCAATACCCTCAAATCCGAGCGGATAAGCAGATCGATATTCGAATCCCATGTAGTATTAATCTGGCAAATGGATGGAAATTCCTGACGGAAGAACAGGATGCACCGAATGAGAGACATCCGGAAATCCTATCTCAGTTGCACCCGCGCCTCGCAGCCATTGATATGCAAACCATAACAGGTGACATAAAGTTGCGAACAATTCAGTCGGGTGATCGTATACAGCCATTGGGAATGAATGGCAGAGTGAAAGTATCTGAATTGTTTATCAATACTCATATCCCATTTTCTGCTCGTAAGAATTGGCCCTTGCTCCTTGATGGCGATCATATTATTTGGGTCGTTGGATTGAGAATTGCTCATCTTAACCGTATCACTTCTGAAACCAGTCGTGTCGTCAGTTTTGAGATTCAGCCACCGCCAGGGGAATCATAAGTTGCATCGCTTTCATACAAATCTGAAGAAGGAAATTAGAGAGAGAGCGAAAGAGCCTGGCTATCCCAATGGGTTGTTACAACCTTGACTAGCCATGGATATTATTGTTAGAATGCGCTCAATTTACGTAAAAGTTGTTGACAACAGAATATGAGGAGAACAGCGTATGGATCTCATCAGGGGGCTGAGATCACGAGGAGGAGGTTCCCACTTGTTGTGGGGCTAACCCCAGATTGGCTTGCTGGGGGAACATCGAATCATCAGCGGATGCCTCTGAAGCATACCACAGGCTTCTTTCTCCCCAATTGATGAGTGTCAAGAGAAAACCTTCTGGTAACAGGAGGGACAAAATTGGCGCAGTGGACCAATCGTTCTTTGAACGAGCGGTCATTCTATTGCATTGGGCATGTCTCTCATCGAATTTTATACGGATACTCATGATACGATACATATTAATTCGATATTTTCGGCCAATAGTCTGGGTTTAGGTTTTCTCGAATTCGCTTTTTGCGTCTTCAGTTGTTCATGAAATGAATAAAGTCGCAAAGCCATATCGGAGATCGGGGTATTTGCCTTCGATCAGATGATAATTCATAAGAGAAAGGGGTAGCCGTCATGAGCATGGACATCACGGAAAGGATTAAATCGGATGAGGTCAAGTTCATTTGTCTCCAGTTTACGGATGTGACTGGGGCGGTCAAGAGTGTGGACATCCCTGCCAATCGGATGAAATTTGCCCTTGATAATGGAATCTGGTTTGATGGTTCTTCCGTTGAGGGATTTGCCCGAATTCAAGAAAGCGACATGTGTTTACATCCGGATGCGGATACGTACGCTGTCTTGCCCTGGGCTCAGCCGGAACGCAGGAGAGCCAGGGTTATCTGCGACATCTATCGTCCTGATGGGAAACCATTTCCTGGTGATCCACGTGGGACCTTGAAGCGGATATTGACCAGGATTGAAGAACGCGGCTGGCGATTTAATGTCGGTCCTGAGCCTGAATTCTTTCTCGTGCGAAAAAATGGGCCCAATGGGATGCATCCAGTCCCTCATGATGTAGGAGGGTATTTTGATTTTTCTGCCAGTGACGAAGCTCAGCGTGTACGCAATGAACTCATGTTCGCATTGGCTTCTATGGGTTTGGAAGTCGAGATGGGGCATCACGAGGTGGCATTGGGCCAGCATGAGATTGACTTTCATTTCGCCGATGCCCTTAAAACAGCAGATAACGTCGTTACCCTCAAATACACTGTAAGAGCATTGGCAGCGCAACATGGCCTGATAGCGACCTTTATGCCCAAACCGATCTTCGGTATCAATGGTTCCGGAATGCATACTCATCAATCCATTTCTGACTTAAAAGGTTCTAATTTGTTTTATGATGAAAGCGACCGCTATGGTTTATCAGAGATGGCTTACGGATTTATGGCAGGGCAGATGGCGCATGCACGCGCAATGTCCGCTGTGGTCGCTCCAACAGTCAATTCTTATAAGAGGATCGTCCCAGGTTATGAGGCCCCAGTCTATATCTGCTGGGCACAAATTAATCGCTCTGCCATGATTCGAATCCCTGAGCCCGGGGTAGGGCGAGAAGCCTCGACTCGTGTAGAGCTGCGTTTTCCTGATCCCTCCTGCAATCCCTATCTTGCTTTTGCTGTCATGCTTATGGCTGGATTGGATGGAATCGATCGAAAATTGGAATGTCCTCCACCTGTAAATAATTTGAACATTTACGAGATGAAAGATAAAGAACTCGTTGAATTAGGGATATCCCAATTGCCCGGTTCTTTAGCGGAAGCATTAGACGAGCTGGATCGAGACGAAATCATCAAAAACTGTTTGGGTGAGGAGATCTACGAGGCCTTCGTGCGCGCGAAACAGTCGGAATGGGATGCCTATCGGACACATGTCATGGATTGGGAGATAGAAACCTATTTAGAAACGGCATAATGATATCAAACATCTCGAGATGATAAAGACTTCTTTTTGATCCGTATCTAGTTAGATTTGCGTGAACGTACTTTCTCCCACGTGCGACAATAAGAACATTGTCCTGGTACCGATGTGGGCTGTCCGCAACTGGGACAGGCGTGCAGAGCCACTCTCTCTTCTCCTGAATCGTATAAAAGAAGCCTCTCTTGCTTTGCCTTGAGAAAGGAGAGGTAGAAATGCTGCTTTACTCCAGGATTTTCACTTTCCATGCGATTGAGAATTTCTTTGTAATAGATCGATTTTGCATTGATAGAAAATGGGCACTCGTCGTAGATATAGTCTATCCCGCGTAGAAATGCATAAGCTGCGGCCTCCCGTTCGTATAGGCGACAAAATGGTTTTACACGACGGATGAAGCCCTCAGAACTACCCTTAAGGACAGGCCACTGTCGGGAGAGGAAACCTACTTGCCAATGGAGTACATTGCCAAATAGGACCGCAACTTCGTCATCTAGATTATGCCCTGTGGCGAGGACATTATAACCGCCATCACGTCCCACTTGATTCATGATATGACGCTTGGTCAATCCGCAGAGAGAGCATGCTTTTGTTAGCCCACGAGAGGTGAGAGAGGCTGCTTCTGGAATGGTCGCTCCTTCAACTTGACGAACCTCAAACGTAATCAGCTGCAATTGGTGTTTTTGAGCAAAGGCTTCTGCTTTTCTTTTTGATTGATCAGAGTAAGCCCGATTTCCATCGATCCCTAAATCGATATAAAGACCATCGGCGCGGTATTGAAGACGAGTGAGGATATCCCACAAGGAGAGCGAATCCTTTCCGCCCGATACGGCAACGAGGATACGTTCTTCTGGGGTGAACATGTCATATTTTTGGATAAAACGTTGGGTCTGACCAAGAACCCAATCCTGGTAATGGTCGGAACAAAGCGCCAGCTTATGCTGGCGCATATTGATTACTGCTTTTTGACCGCATTTCCTGCATTTCACCGGATATTTACCTGCCAGCAAACATTGGCTGGGAATGGATGCGAACCGCCCGAGATCACAGCAATTAGTTTAATTTCATCCCCCTTCTTGAGAATCTCATCATCAGTAAGTAGCTTCCCATCTCGGGTTGCCAGGACAGTTTCGGGACGAATTTGAATGGAAAAGAGAGCATCCCGAATGGTCATGCCTGAACGAACTTCATAGATCTTCCCTCGAAGCGTCATTTGAGCGGTCATAACTCTCCTCAAATCCCTTTTCTGCCAAAAAGGGAAATATTGTAAGAAAACAACTAAGGGAAGGCTGCACCTTGAAAGAATAAGGAAGAAGAAGACAAGTTTGACACGCTCTGGAAATCAATCCACAAGCCAATCCATTTAAAAATGGATGACACTGTAAGGGTATTTGCACAATTATGCCTTCGTCTCCTTTGCATCCAATTCCTGAGCTCTCATCGCTTTGAAAGCTGTAATGGCGACTTCAAGCATATCTTTGTCAGGCTCACGCGTCGTGAGACGCTGTAATGCCAGGTTTGGAGCCACGATTCTCCTCACCCATGGCATGTCTGAGAAGCGCGCTGTTAGGCGAATATATTCATAGGCCAGCATCGCCAAGAAAGGGATTAGCAGAATTCGGCTGAGTAAGCGTGACAAGATGGGCATGGGACCTAACAGGCTGAATATGAGAATTGAGAGGACTACAACAGTCAAAAGGAAAGCTGTACCACAGCGAGGGTGTTCCCTTGAATAACGAGCGACATTTTCGACATCTATTGGGGCACCAGCCTCATAGGCGTTAATGGTCTTATGTTCCGCTCCGTGGTATCCATAAACACGTTTGATTTCAGGCATAAAACCGATAGCCCAAATATATCCAATCAGCAGAAGCAGCCTTACCAATCCTTCCACAAGGCTAGTCACAACCCCATGCCATCCGAACCCTTTTTCAAAGAGATAACCTATGCCAGCTGGGAGAAGGAAGAAGAAAGCAATACCGATGATGAGAGAGAGGATCAAGGTGATGACCATCGTAGCTCCCTCGACTTTTTCCTCCTCTCCTGCCTGAACATTGACAGAGAATGTTAAGGCGCGCATTCCTAGAACAAATGCGTCTCCTAACATGAGTAATCCGCGTAGAAACGGAATTTGCGCGATTCGGCTGCGATAGATTCTTCCCAAAGGTTGTTTTTCAACTATGATGGTGCGATCCGGAGTTCGCACTGCCATTGCACAAACGTCTCGACCTCGCATCATCACCCCTTCGACCAATGCTTGTCCGCCATAGTAAGGTAATGATTTATCCACGAAGATACTCCTTATGAAACTAAGAACCGATACCTGCCATAAAATGAATGTGGGTCTCGATGCCACGATAAAAAGTAGGCAAATGGATTTTCTCATTCGGCGCGTGCAGGTTGTCATCGGGCAGGCCAAAGCCAAGCATCAAGCTATTTACTTGTAAGATTTCTTTCAACATGCCTACTACTGGTACCGATCCGCCCTCTCGCTTATAAAGGGGGGATTTCCCCCAAACCTTTTCGAGCGCGATGGAAGCAGCCTGAACAGCTTTTGACTCGAGATCGATCATCCCGGGGAGGCAACTGGAGTGTTCCAGTAGTTCCCATTGAATTGAAGTCGGAATATGGTCATTTAAATACTTCTCTAGAGATTGTCTTACCATCTGCGGGGTTTGGTCAGGAACCAAACGCATTGAAAATTTTGCCATGGCTCGCGCAGGAAGAACCGTTTTTGAACCTTCTCCGATAAAACCACTATATAATCCGTTGACATCCAGCGTTGGGCGTGCAGTTGCTCTTTCAGTCGGGGTGTAACCTTTTTCGCCATCGAGTTCTTTTGCGCCTGACTGCGATAGCCACCAGGGATCATCCTGAGGCAACTTGGCCATTTGCTTCCTTTCTTCTGGCGTTATTGGTCGAACAGGGTCATAAAAACCAGGCAGTGTTACCCGGCCGTCCTCATCCTTCATCCCGGCTATGAGATCACAGAGAATGTTTGCTGGATTAACCACCGTGCCGCCAAAAGTTCCAGAATGCAGATCGGAAGTCGGTCCCTGCAGTCGGATCTCAAAATATGAGATACCTCGTAAAGCATAGACGATGCAAGGGATATCCGCTGCCAGGATACCGGAATCGGTATTTAAGCAGAAATCGCAATCCAGGAGATGACGATACTCCTGGATGAATGTTTCCAGGTTGGGTGATCCAATCTCCTCTTCTCCTTCGATCATGTATTTGATATTGATCGGAAGACCATCGGTCTCTAACATCGCCTGCATGGCTTTCAAATGGGCTATGAGCTGTCCCTTCATGTCAGAGGCGCCGCGGGCGAAGAGCGCTTCCCCGCGAATTTCTGGTTTAAATGGATCGCTCTCCCATTCGTTTAGGGGATCAACTGGCTGAACATCATAATGTCCGTAAACCAGGATTGTAGGGGCATTGATCCCCGCTTTTAACCACGAACCATATACAACTGGATGACGGGCTGTAGGTAGTATTTTTACTTCTTCAAAACCAAAAGCCTCCAACTTGGAAGCGATCCACCCTGCAGTGCGTTTCATGTCGTTTTCGTGTTCTGGTAATGTCGAGATGGAAGGTATGATCAGGAGGGATTTTAAATCCTCCAAGGCGTCTTTCTCATGCTCCCTGGCATATTGAATGGCGGCATCGACATTCATCATGATTGGCTCCTCACAGAAAAAATTAAGGTTGAAATGCGACTTGACATAAGGACAATTATAACCGCTGATAAAAGGCATGGAAGAATTCGTGGCTGGGTAATCTATTGTCCTTTATTATGTCAGGAGCGAAGTTCTTTATGGAAGTGCTTCGATTTTTTGAAAAGCTTCATTGATTGCAATCAATGAGTGGTCCAATCGGAACTGGGTATGGCGATGTCCGCCAGCATATTCCTCGTATATGTGAGGGATTCCCATATTGGTTAATTGTCGATCCATCTTCCGGGCACCATAATGTAGAAAGTATTCATCACGATTGCCACAATCAATATAAAGTAAGCGGAAGGATTGAAGAGGTTCAATATTGCTATCCAGAAGTTCAAGCGGATCCTTTTGTTTCCACTTTATCCAAATATCGGAAATGATCTCACCGGTGTGCAAGTCGACAGGCCAGTCGAATCCAAGGGGGGATGTGGGATTGGGAGAATAACAGGCGGACATGGCAGCGATGCTCAAAACATGGAAGAAATCAGTGTCTTTAGGTCTGAATGAGTATGGATCTTCGAGGATGGAAGTTATATCTATGCGGGTGACCAGGGCGGGGAGTTCTAACAAATCCAGGGCATAGCACTTTTCAAAGTACTTATCTCCACTATGGTCAGCAATCAGGCCGAATATCTGTGGGTATTTTAAAGCCGTCATCATCGCTCCATATCCACCGGATGATCTTCCGACAATCGCTCTATGGTTGCGATCTGGGATTGTGCGAAATTGCTGATCAACAAAGTCGACGATTTCGATAAGATACTGCTGGTAACAGCCGGTAGCAGTGGAATCGAGGTACTGGGAGCCGCCATAGCGTGTGAAGCAATCCGGCATGACCAGGATCATTGGCTGACATTTCCCTTGAGTGATCAAGCGATCCATTCGGTTTTGAATGTCCTCCTCCCAAGCAACTTGATTGAGAAAGCTCAGCCCACGATTGCTGAAGCTGGCTAACAAGTAAATGACCGGAAAACATTGCTCGTTGTTACCGTATCCTGGCGGCAGGTAGATTACAAGTGGACGGATGGATGGGTCGCCAAGTGGATTGTTCAATAAGGTTTTGCTGGCGACGGTTTCGATTGCGATGGTTGAGACTGACATAATCCCTCCTGGAAATAATTGTAATGGCATCATAATCAATTCCATAACGAAATGATAAAATAAATTGTACAAATAATAGTAATAAACTCATAATTATGTTGGTTGTCTTGAGATCAAAGCCAGCCAATCCGCTATTGACTGGCAAACGCGTCTTGAAATAATTGGCTCCATGGGGTGAGTGGATTAGAATATGCTCTTTGGTTATTCATATTGCTCTTCACGACCTTTGAGAGAATGATAATTCGATAATGAGCGAATTGATAAAATCTAATTTTTCGTATGAGAGAGGCGCTTTTCATCAAATCTTTGGACCGGTAAAATGAAACCTTTTCTTGGCCTTCCTGAACTTAATATTGTGCCTTTGTATTCCCTTCAACCCCATGAATATATTGATGAGTATCGGGTTGAGGAATTAATCCAGGTTTTGAAACAGGACAATGTTTTACGCAACCCACCAGTCGTTATGCCTTTAGATGAGATGGAAACACAATATGTTGTCCTTGATGGCGCAAGTAGAATGGCTGCCTTCGACCGGATGGGAAATCCACACATCCTTGTCCAAGTCGTTCGCCAAGGCGAGTGGCCAGTGCTGGTTGAAACATGGCACCATGTTATACTGGGGTCGAAGATCAGCGAATTGATTACCGCCATCGAACGCCTGAATAGAATCGTTCTCACCCCCCACGGTTTGCATGAAGTCGAACGCCAGCTACAGGAAGGGATCAGGGCTCCTTTCTTATTGATGGCGGATGGTCGCATCTTTCAGGTGGGCTACCCCAATGATTCACTCGAAACCCAAGTTATTTTTCTCAATGAGTTTGCTAGTATCTACAGCCTTAAAGGCCGAGTGGAACGGACAAGCTCCACAATGATTGATCGTTTGAAAGAACTGTATCCGGAATTCAGTTGTCTGATACTCTTGCCAAAGTTCAGTGTCGAGGAAGTCCTATGCGCCACGAGAGCAGGTCTGTTATTTCCAGCAGGGTTGACTCGCTTTGTCATTACCCCAAGAGTGTTGCGTGTGAATTACCCTATTGATTGGCTACGCGCCAATCGACCTATTGAGGAGAAACGTGAGCAATTGTCTCAATGGCTACAAAATGAAATTGCCCGTCGAAAAATCCGTTTCTATTCTGAATCTACGTTTCTATTTGACGATTGAATTTAATTGCCTGGTTCCTACTCTCTGACCCTAGATCAAAATGGAGACGCTTTTCTGACGCATCATAAGATGAATAAAGCACCACTGCACTTATCCATTGATTTCCCGAAAGGGGCGGTTGTTTTCGGAAAGTGCATTTATTCATTTCAGAACTGTGCTGCTGATCAATGCAATTATTTCAAGCTGGGTATATAATCCTTTGGGGAAACCGTATCGAAAGGCCTCGAGAGCGGTTAAATAACCAAGAGATGTTATGGAAAGAATAGTTTAGCGTATTCATCTAATAATCGACAAGATCGATGGAGCACTCTTTTTGCCATCTTCCCATTATGGGAACAGCAATTGCATCATTGGATGAAATAATCGAAAAATTGGCGAGTAACTGCAGAGCGGAGCGCAAGCTGAGTATTGTTTAAGATGATTGGGGTTACCTGCAGTTTAATAACTCTAAATGCTAAGCAACCATAAGTCATTGACAACAAGCAACTTATTCTGTTAATGGTAAATATCATAGAAAGACGATCGAGATAAGGATAAGCTTGTGAAGATTGACTCGATCATTCGGCACGCAATTACTCCCCCGGCTTTTGAACAGACCAAGTTACATCGTGAACACTTGGTCGACCTCCTTCACTCTAATGTTCCCAAGAAGATGATTGTGATTGCCACTCCTCCTGGATACGGCAAAACCACACTTCTCGCAGATTTTACACAAAATACAGAGTTGCCCGTTTGTTGGGTGCGTTTGACCGAAGCCGATCGGGATGTGATGAGACTGGCTACAGTGTTGGCAGCTTCATTGCAAAAGCGGTTTCGAAGGTTACGGGGTGAACCGAATTTGGAGAGTTTGGCAAGCGCCTCACCAGAAGCGCTGGCACGCGCTTTTGCCCTCTTGATTGATGAACGTGTGAGTGAAACTTTTGTTATCGCATTGGATGATGTCCATATTATCAACCAAACAAAAGAGGTCTTGAGCTTCTTTGAGGCATGGCTTGAAGTGCAGCCTGAGCAAGTTACCCTGATCGCGGCCGGACGTGAGGTGCTCGAAGTCTCATTAGCTAAACTTATGGCAGAAGGCAACCTGGCTGGCCTGGGCCCCCAGGATTTGGCATTAACTCGAGAGGAATTGCTTAGACTGGCAAAGAAACAAACGGGAGTTGAACTATCAGATCGTGAAGCGGAACAACTAATGGAGGAAACACGCGGTTGGGTAACGGGGGTTCTTCTCTCGGGTATCCTATCGCGCAATGTGATGAATGCTTTGGCTCAGACGACAGGACCTATGGTTTATGAATACCTCGCCTCGGTAGTCCTCAATCGTCAACCGGATGATGTTCGACGTTTTATGCTTGATTCTGCAGTCTTACCAGTCATGACTACAGAGGCGTGTGATTATGTATTACGCCGTGATACTAGTAATCGTTTTCTCAGCCGGCTGGTGAGAGAAGGCTATTTTATCATTGCTAGTGTAGAAAGCCCAAAGACTTATGAGTATCATCCGCAGTTCAGAGAATTCCTCCTGGATGTTCTCGCCAATGTTGATGAGAGTCGCTTGCGTAATCTTCGCATGAGAGCTGCGAGTTATCTTTCACGCTATGGCAACCTTGAGCACGCAGTTGAATTATATTTCGATACAAAGGCGGAGGCGCATGCAGGGCACTTGGCAGAGAAGCATGCAGCTCAGATGTTTCGAACTGGCCGCATTCAGACCCTAGAGCGCTGGGCCCACCTTTTGGAGAATAGCGGCGTTAATGCTCCCAAGCTATTTCTCTATCTTTCTAAAGCGCAAACGGATAAAGGCGAAATTGATATTGCCGAACAATCACTGGATAAGGCGAGAAAAATGCTCCCGGAGGGTAAAGTGACCTCCCTCAGAGCGGAAGTAGAAAACCAACAAGCGATCATTGCTTATCGCCGTGCGGATTATGATGAACTTATCCATATCTCAAAATTAGCACAGGAAGCAATGCCCAAAAGTGCGAGTCGAGAAATAAAGGCGCTCTGCCTGCGTGTACGTGCGATGGCATCAGGTTATGGCGGGAAAGATTATCGTACAGCGGAGCGGTTGGCTTCGGATGCTGTTCGCCTATTTGAGAAAAGCCAGGATCGTTATGGGCTAGCTACTGCCCTGGTTGATCTTTCATGGTATCAGTCAGCTTTAGGGGATGCCATTCAAGCTCATCGTACAAATGTGAAAGCGCATGAGATCTTGGAGGAGATTGGATCACCCTTGCCACTAGCAACCTCATTTAATAATCTGGCCATCGATGCGCACTACCAGGGGCGATATGAAGAGGCGATGAAACTATTCAATCAAGCGATCCGCTATGCACGCCAGGCCGGGAGTCCGGCTCATGAAGCCAAGATTCTCTTTGGACAGGCGGACTTATTCAATGATCTGGGTTTAGCCTTGCAAGCAGCTGAGCTCTACGGACAAGGATTGCGGATAGCTGGTGAGTTGGATAACCGTTGGTTAATACGGTATGGTTGTGTACAGACCAGTGTTCTTCACCGTCGCCGCGGGAGTGGTGACCTCCCCCATCAATGGCTGAGCAGGGCAGTAGCTTTGGGTGGGGAAGAGCTGGGATCTCCTGATGTCCATATTCAGATGGCAGCTCTTGAGATGTTCACTTCTCAAGACCGAGCACAAGAAGCGTTAAGGAAGTTGTATTTTGAAGATCATGCAGCTTTGGATGCCAATCAGAAGACCCTCGTTCTATATTTTTGGGCGAGGGCATATTTCCTGAATGATCAGTTGGATGAAGCGGAGAAGGTTCTTGATAATTTACTAGACTCGTGTGGAGTGCAAGGGACTGAGCAAATTGTCGCAGCGGAACTTGTCAACGATGAAGCTTTCAGAGAATTTATACGAAGTCGATTGATAGGGAATCCCGTGATGTCAACCATTCTTCATCGAGTTGAGACGATCCATGCTCTCACTCAACAGTATCAAGGTCCAGGAGACGAACAACCAGAAATATCGAGACTTATCTTTACAGCCTTAGGAAGGATGGATATCAGTCTCGGTTCAAACCATCTATCTGAATTAAAACCTCTGGCACGTGAAATACTCCTTTTCTTAGTAGATAATCATCGTGTCGATCGCGATGTGATTTTGGAGACTTTTTGGCCATACTACCCTCCTGGGCGCCAGGTATCGAATTTATACACAGCGATTTATAGTTTGCGCAGAGCAATAGGGAAAGATTCTGTAACCTTGGATGGGTCTGTCTATGGCATCTCA
The DNA here is from genome assembly GCA_964353875.1 of uncultured Anaerolineaceae bacterium. GTDB lineage: Bacteria > Chloroflexota > Anaerolineae > Anaerolineales > E44-bin32 > MGNI01. The sequence continues at coordinate 46,080 of CAYGXU010000010.1, forward strand.
CCAGAATTACCGATCGAGTATGACGTCGCTCGATTTGAACATGCCGCCTCCGTAGCTGAAGGACTTCCTCAAGGAGACCCGCGACGTTTTTTTGCACTTACCGAGGCGATCAATTCCTATGGCGGGAAATTCCTGCCCGATTCTACAAGTGAATGGGTCGTAGAGAGACAGCGGGAGTTAGAATTTCACTTTCTTGAGTTGCTCATCGCCCATGCGGAGGAGGCATTGGTTCGAAATCAGCCGTTAAGAGCTCTCACCAGCTTACGGAGAGCATTAGTGATCGATGCCTATCGGGACGACATCAATCTACGCTATCTTGAAACATTGGGGCTATTAGAGCGCCGTAGCGAAATTGTGGTCCATTATCAACAGTTTGTTCAACTCTTGGCTAATGAGTTAGGTCTGGATCCTCCGGCATCAGTGCGGGATTTATATGTCAAATTAATCGGATAAACCTCCTCCTTCTTGCATCTTGCGTATTCATGTTCCTTTCCCTTCAAAATATACGAAAATGCCGGTGTGAATCCAGATCCATGGTCCATTGTTGAATAGCCTCTAACTGTGGGATTGAAAATTTACAAAGTCTTGCAAATTCGAATTTATGCGTTATACAATCAGCTTGAGCAGGATCCGTCGACCTCCTCAAACTTAATCTTACAGAATCTAACGAGCTTCGTCGTTATATAGGACTAAAGTCCTATCATCCAATTGATTCTAGTTGCCAGACGTTTAGATTGAGTTGAGGCGATTGTAGTATTCTATGCTTGAGTGGAAGCATAAAGGACAGGAGGTTGCTGAGATGAAAACTCGTTGCCCGCGTGATATGGGCTTGTCCGGCGGATAGTTTAGCGCCATAATTATTTTGTAATCCCAATTTTGCACAGGGCAGCGGGTTTGGAAGAACCTTCTGCCTTTATTTTAATTAAACTAATCTCGGAGGAAGACCATGTCTATGCAAGCTTTGAATCAACTTGTTGCCCGATCGATCATTGACCCAGCTATTGTTCAAGCATTTACATCTGGTCATATCGCGGACATTCTCGACGATTTAGATTTCTGTGATGAGGTGCGGGGCAAATTGATTGACCTGACGGCGCAAACGTGGGCTGAGTTCGCAGTTTTGGCATATCGGACAGTGAAGGCTGCGGAAGTGATTCGAACCAGTGTTGAGATTCCATCTCCCGTAGAAGGGCTCTTTCCAGGAGAAAGCGAGTCAATTGGCAAAGAGTATGCAGCATGATCGCAGTTACTCGGGAAGAACGTAATTGGTTTCTAAAGAATATCGCCCTTGGGTTGATTGAATACATGGGCGCGGTTAAACCTCCTATACAAGTGGAGCAGATGCTCAATCATCCCCCAGCGATGTATGATTATGACTTTGGCGTTGTGGATATGTACTCCAACTTATGGGATGCGACTTTCGCGCGACCTCCGAGCAGGCGGGGAAGTATTTTTGTTCGGATTAACCTGCCTTCGGAGCAGAGGCGATACGCTTTGGCTCGAGAGACCTTAAGTGCACTCATCACCAGTAAGCAAGGACGAGCTTTGGGTTTAGCGGATCTATTTATGGATAATCTACAAGAATCTGCTGAGTGTTTCGCAAGGTGCCTGCTGGCTCCCGAATTCATGGTGGAGGCTTATTGGCAAAATGGCGGGAATAAAACAGAGTTCGCTGAAGTCTTTGGTATCCCGCAAGAAGTGGCTGAACGCTGTTGTAATGATTGGGCCTTTGTCTTCCAGTGAATGGATTTTTCTGTAAGCTTTTAGAGTACCGTTTATGATGACAATCAGTATTCTCCATCTTCCTACCTGAGCCATTTTCCCCCAACCGATTGTCGATAATATAAAGACTTTCGGAAACGTGTCAATCAATTCCAATTTACTTTGGCATCAATATTGCATGGTCCTGCATAAAAAAATGATCAAAGGTATAATGCCGGCCGTATATTGTGCGGGTAGAGTATTGAATGTGAATAATAAAATTCATCAACTTCCCCATTTTCGTATCTCACCAACCAGAAGACGGGGGATGGGGCAACCAAAGTGGATTGTGACTGCACTTGCTATTTTATGTGTGGTGATCATTAGTTGGATGGCGTTGAATTATGAAGGCTTTATCCAAACAAATTTACCTACACAGACATCCCTTTTTACGCCCATTGTTCAGCGATTAACCTCCACCCCTAGTCCAAGCGCAAGTCCGCTACCTGCAGTTACTTTCCCAGTAGTGGAAGTACACCAAACGCCAATTTCGCAGCAAACAACTTCTTCAGGATCTCTGTTATATGCAGCCCGTTCAGGTGGTTATTCTCATTTATGGCTATACCGCCCTGGCGAGATTACGCCTATACAAATTACTAATGGCAATTGGGATGACCGTGACCCCGCCCTTTCTCCGCAGGGAAAACAAATTGCTTTTTCCTCCAGGCAAGGAGGAAATTGGGATCTCTATCTGCTTGACGTCAGCACAGGTGAAACTCGGCGCCTGACCGCGACCTTGGGGTATGAAGGGCAACCATCCTGGTCCCCTGACGGTCAATGGTTGACATATGCGGCTTATTATGAAGGGAATTTTGATATCTGGCTTCTTCCCGTGAGTAGCGAGAGTGAGCCAATTCGCTTGACAAGCAATCCTGCCGTCGAGCATTCGCCTATTTGGAGCTCGGATGGGCGCAGGATTATCTTTGTTTCGAATCGAGATGGAAATTTCGATCTTTTCTTGGCAGACCTAGACAAGGTTGAAGATCGCTTATCGAATCTGACCCAGACATCAAATGCATCTGAATCTAGCCCGGATTTCTCTTCGGATGGTATGCGCGTCGCCTATTGTTATAAGGAAAATGGTGTTAATTGGATCATGGTCCTGGATTTGCAGGAACCCGGTCAACCTCCGATGAAGATCGGACAAGGGATATTTCCCTCATGGTCAGGAGGCGATGAAGCCATTGCCGCCGTTCAAACATTAGCTTATCAGAGCTATTTGGTGGGTTATAGCATAAATGGAGGAAGAGTTCCTCCACTGGGAATTTCCATTAATAGCATGATGACTGGCTTAGATTGGTCCTCTGAGAATATTCTTTTTGAGGGCTCATTAGCACTGGGAGGGGCCGCTCCTGCAGATATGTTATATGAACCGATAATTAGCGAACCGCAGGTTCAAGGGGGACGCCTTTCGCTCATTCCTTTGGAGAATGTCTCTGCACCGCGACCAGTACTCTCCGATGCGGTTAATGAAGCCTTCAGCAGCTTAAAAGAGAGAGTGAGCGATGAAATCGGTTGGGATTTTCTTGCGAATTTGGATAATGCATTTGTAGGGATTAATGATCCGCTGCCGCCCGGTTTTGCGTATAACGATTGGCTATATACCGGCAGGGCGATTGCAATTAGTGAAATGATCGTGCGTGCCGGTTGGGTTGAAGTCTTTCGTGAGGATATCTCTGGAGATACTTACTGGCGGCTGTTTGTGCGGACGCGTTTCCAAGATGGGACACAAGGTGAACCGCTAAGAGATTATACTTGGGATTTCCAGCCAAGATTCGAAGGCGATGCAAGTGCCTATGATCAGGGAGGTTCTTATCGGTTAACTATTCCAGAAGGTTATTATGTTGATTTCACGAGTATTGCTGCGGACTATGGGTTTCTTCGCCAAGCAGCACTCCCGAACTGGAGGACATATTATGCCGGAGCACATTATACAGAATTTGCGATGATGGATGGACTTCGTTGGGAGGAGGCAATGCTCCAGCTCTATCCCGCCTTTGCCATTCAAACTCCAACGCCCTTTTGCACGCCGACTTCTACTCCCACAAGGACACCTCGACCCACCGCAACGCCATGGTGGTTGAAATGGCAGACTCCTACATCCACGCCAACACCCACTTCTATGGCGACAACGACTTCGATGCCATGAAATTATCGGTTATGAAAAAGCTACTTCTCTGTCTTTATGCATTGACTTTGGCATCATGTGCGCCCTCTTTGAAGTCGACCCCTACACAAAATCTTCCCTTGCCGGTTTTCCCAACGATTGAGTATCAAACGCTTCAAACGGCCCAACTAACCACTCCTGATGCGATTGACCAGCTTTTGGAAAACCTTAAAGCTACTCCTGTCCGTTTCGTGGTTCCCACGTCTGGCCCCAATGCAGAGCCGGCTTGGAGACCGCCTCCTTATGAACCTCCTTGGGCGCTTCGACCAGAGGATCATTTCTATTTTTATCGACCGATTCCTTCGGATGAAGTCAATTGGCCTCATCCTCAATATCGTTACGGCAATACTTACTTTGGAGAGAGTGCAGTCCATTCTGGGGTGGATCTGGGCGCAGAGCTGGGCTCAGCTGTCGTGGCCGCAGGCCCCGGTGAGGTCGTATGGGTTGGCTATGGTTTGTATCGGGGATATGAAGACCCCACTGACCCGTATGGATTGGCCATTGCCATTCGCCATGACTTTGGTCATCAAGGAAAGCAGCTCTACACAATTTATGCTCATTTGGAAAAAACCAATGTCTGGCTGGGGCAACGGGTTAAAGGGAAAGAACAAATAGGGCAGGTTGGTTCTACTGGACATTCAACTGGTCCTCATCTGCATTTCGAAGTTCGTTTGGGGGATAATGATTACTATATGACACGCAATCCAGAATTATGGATGGTACCACCAGAGGGATGGGCGGTGCTTGCCGGGAGAATCATGGGGACATATGGTCAATATCTGATGGAACATATGGTTGAGATTCGGAATTTAGAAAGTGATCAGACTTGGCAAGTGTGGACTTACAAGCTCGTGGCAATCAATAAAGATGATGAATATCACGAGAACTTCGTCATCAGTGACCTTCCAAGTGGCCCATATGAGATTCGTGTCGATTACTACGGTGTGAAGCTTTCCACACAGTTGTTCCTCTATCCTGGCAGGACGAATTTCATCTCTTTCCAAGGCTGGTCGGGATTTAGCAGTGAACAATTAAATTCGCAGGAAGACCTTAATTTCCAACCCTTTGAATGACCGGTCGTGCAGGTTGACTTTCACATTTCCTATCTGCTCGTTTTAGGCCTCAAGCTTGATCTTTCTTTCTGATCGGGAGTGATATCTGAGTGTTGATAATTATGTAAAGTAATCTTGACAGTGGCCGGTGCTGCATGCTATGCTTGCCTTCAGTTTCTCAGCTGTGGAGGGCCCTTGATCCGAGAGCGTGTCGCCGAGGATGTTTATGTCTTTACAAGCGAAATTTATGCTCGAGTAAATTCTGGCGCAGTGGTTGGCCCAGAATGGTCGATCATTATCGACACTTTGGCTTATCCCGAGGAAACGAAGGAAATCCGCGATTACATCGAAGGGCGTCTTGAAAAACCTGTTCGGTATGTGATTAATACACACTATCATGCTGATCATAGTCTAGGAAATTGTTGGTTTCCGAATGCTGTGATTATTAGTCATGAACGTTGCCGCAAGCTCCTGGCAGTAAAGGGTGTAAAAGCTCTTGAGGAGGCAAAACAACAGAACCGAGAATTGATGAATATCAAAGTCGTCCTGCCCGATGTCACCTTTGATGATGGGTCGATGAGTCTTCGTATAGGAAAACGAACATTAGAATTATTATCACTTCCTGGGCATAGTTCAGATGGCATCGGGGTGTTGATTACAGAAGATCGAGCCTTATTCTCGGGTGATATTATGATGCCTGTGCCATATCTTTTGGATGGTAATCTCGATGTGATGGCTGAGAGCATGAAAAGAATCCCCAAAATGAGGCTGGAAAACCTTATTCAAGGCCATGGAGAGGTGATTTTACGCGGTGAGATTCCCAATGCGGTGAAAGCCAACTTGAACTATATGGCAGCCGTTGTACGGCATGTTAAGAAGGCTATCCAAAGGAGTGATCCAGAGAGCTATCTTTTAAACATCGATATCGAAAGCTGTGGCAAGAATAGGATCTTACTCAATGGTCTTGCATCAGAACTTCATCGTCGTAACTTGATTGGACTATATCGTAGGATACGCAAAAAGAAGTAGCATTATTTCCATTAAAAGCCCTCGGATCGGGGAAATGACACAGAAGGTAAATCTGATTTTTGATGGCGGCAGTCGTGGTAATCCTGGAGTTATGTTCGGTTCTTTTATGATTCAAGTTGGAGGTCATCCTTCACCACCTGTCCGGATACGGATGGGTTATGGCACGAATAATGAAGCGGAGTACTTGAGTTTACTCTCTGGATTAGAGACGACTATTGAGGTGCTCAAGGTTCAAAAAATATATCTAAAAAAAGTGAACTTAGAAGTTAGAGGAGACAGTCAATTAGTCATCAACCAATTGAGTGGGGCTTGGAAAGCGAAGGACCCACGTATGCGGACTTATCGTGATCAAGCGAGGAAGAACCTTAAAAAATTTGGATCCACTCAATTTGTTCACCAGGCACGCAATGTTACCGTTCAACTCCTGGGACATTGACTGGCCAGTGGGCTTATGGCATAATCCGAACCACATATAAACAAACTCAATAAAAGCGATGATGGAGACGAGTAAGCTCGAGTCCTGATTTCAGCGAACTCGGGGCAGTGTGAGCCGGGGATGAAACACGAGCTGAAAATCCCTCCGGAGCTGCAACCAGAACATGGTATTTTTCCATTAGTAAGGAAGACGGTTTCACCCTTCGTTAGCCGGGGTTGGAGTATAAGTCAATAAGACCGTACTCTCTTGAGCGCCTGTAAAGCACAGGTAATTGGGTGGTACCGCGGGAGTATTCCTTCTCTCGTCCCTGGTGGGACGAGAGTTATTCTTTAATAAGAGGAGGGATCCTGGTGACTGAACTACTCTTTTTGTCAGATGCATATTTGAGCAACTTTGAGGCTCGGATTGAGGAGGCTTCTGAACAGCGAGTGATTCTGAATAGAACCGCATTTTATCCCGGAGGAGGCGGGCAACCGAATGATATCGGAGTCTTGCAGGTGCAGGGGGGGATTTGGCGAGTTGTGAAACTTCACCGAGAAGCAGGGAACATCTGGCACGCTCTAGATCGGGATCCTCCTCCCTTGGGAGTCATAGTTCAAGGGCAGATTGATTGGGATCGACGCTATCAATTAATGCGCACACATACAGCGATGC
>CAYGXU010000011.1:0-50599 GCA_964353875.1 uncultured Anaerolineaceae bacterium
TAACGGTCAGGCATGAAGCCAGCTTAGCCAGAAGGAGCTGAGCAGTTACGAAAAAGGATCTAAAGGAAATGAATTTCTATCGATGTTCATGGGCGAGATCATTAAGACCATAATGCCCCAACGGATTGTTGGGCGGAGGTCATATGGTTGTGACTCAGGCGGCGGAATGGAGTTCATCTTTGCGGCGGACCTCGAAACGATCAAAATCGCGCACAACGGTGACATTGGGGAAAATCGCCTTGGCTTCTTCGAGAATTTGCGCATCACGATAGCGGCGTGAAATGTGGGTCAGGTATAGGTGTCCGACCTCAGCGATTGCAGCCAATTCAGCTGCTTCTTGTGCGGTAAGGTGCCCAAATTGCCGTGCGAGATCAACCTCGACCTGCAAATACGTAGCTTCAATTACCAACCCGTCCGCCTCTTTGCAGATGTCGACCAGGTCTTCGGTACGGGCGCAATCGCCCACATGAATAAGTCGGGTGCCACAACGAGACAGGCCAAGCACATCATCTGGCTGAATGACACGACCATCCGCCAAAGTTACAGGTTTCCCTTTGACCAATTCCCCCCGGATAGGACCAGCAGGGATTCCGATTTGTTCGGCTTTCTCCGCTAAGAAGGGTCTTCGAGAAGGCTCCTGGAAGTGAAAACCAAAGCAGCCGGGGCCGCGATGTGTGACGGGAAAAGCGCTCAGTTGAAAACCTTCATCCTCAAAAAGCACACCAGGCATGATCGGGAGCAATTCGATTTTAATGGATGGGTTTGCACCGCGTAGGACGACACCAAAGAGCAAGTCTTTGATACGGTCAAGAGCCCAAGAGCCAGCCCAAATTTCCAATCGATCGATGGCCTCCCAGCGAGCAAAGGTCGACAATAAGCCTGCCAATCCAAGGATGTGGTCTAGATGTCCATGAGTGATGAGGATGCGTTCCAGGCGTCGAAACCCGATCCCCGATTGTAGGATCTGTCGCTGGGTGCCCTCGCCGCAGTCGATCAAGAAGCGATGGTCTCGATAGGAGAGCAACTGAGAGGAGAGTCCTCGATGGATGGAGGGCGCGGAAGCGGATGTTCCAAGAAAAAGGATTTCGAACAAGGATGCCCCTATTGCTTAAAAATTGGACTGGAAGCCAAGTCCCTCATTTTACCTCAAAGTGGATCGATCTTCATCTGCTGGAGGAGAAGTCAATATACCGAGTCGGAATGACAAAGGGACCTGCTCTGATCAGATCTTGTGGAGCAAATCACCTGATACTGCGGAAAAGGTGAATAGGATTTTTCCACTACTTTCTAGACCGCTCGCTCCCTTTCGGCTTTTTCCAAGAGTGTCAATATGGAGTAAAAACTGGCGAGCAACATTCCAATGGGGTTATCCCCCTACACTGCTAGAGCCGGATTACGGTAAAGGAGTAGCGCTTGGAGTGGGGGTCTCACCCCCGAGGGGTGTTTCTGTTGGTGTTGTGCTCTCCCCTGGAGGAGGTGGAGGAGGCACGAATGCGGTGGCGGTTAGGCAGGCATTGGCAGCCTTCGTTGCGGTAGGAGCCAACTCGGGATTCTCCCATGCCAGAAGTGACTGGCTGTATTGTTCCTGTGCCCCGCAGGGGTCCTTCTCTGTGATGAGCTGATCACCGTAAGCGCGCGCTGAGGTGGCATATTTAATATAGGCATCGTTTTTTAGATATGGTGTAATTAGATAGACCTGTGCAAAGTAATAGGATGCCTTTGCCCAATCTACTCCCATATAGCTATTGGCCAGCAGATATAATTCAGCCCAGCTACGCCAATTATCTGCATCCCGATCGAGAGGGCCAAAGAGTTTAGCACGGGTGAGATCGTAGATACCTTCTTCGAGAAGCCCATCCTCCGAGATGCGATGAACCCCGCGATTTCGCAGGCAGGCGAACATCAAACGATCAACTTCAATGGGGCGGTATGCGGCGTCCTTCGCGCGCAAGGTAAGCAGAGTTTCGAGGGCTAAAGACCAATCCTCCTGTTCAAACGCTGCTTGCGCCTGATCAAATAATTCTTCAACCGGCGCCAGGTTGGGTGTGGGTGTGGTAAATATGATTGGAGTGACGGTAGGGGCGTTTAGCCATAGTAATGCTTCTGCGAGTTTCTCAGCCACGTCAGGATATGTCGGGTCGAGCCGACTGATGTACTCCAATCTTTGGCGAGCAAGTTCGAATTTTCCAGCTTTCAGATCTTCCAGAGCCAAACGATACTGTTCACCTGTGATCGCGCGGATCGTATCGGATTTCATCTCCTGTCCCTGAGAGTTGCCAACGAAATAGCCCCCCAGCGCTCCCAGCCCAACACTCAGGATGAGGACGAGCGCAAGAATCACAATTAAAGTTCTTCGTTTAGGTCTAGGATGGACCTCTGCTTGCGCCTCTTGCTCAGCTGATGCGGGCAGCTCCGCCGGCGAAGGGATGGTAATTTCGCTGTCTTCTGACAGGGTTTCGTTTGGATTCATGCACCGCATTATACCCTACTCAACCTAAAACGGAGCGGATCGAATCCTAACGGCATGTATTCCATTTGATGTTGCGTAAACCGTTTAGTGTTGAGGTAGGGGGTGATGTGGGGCGGCGCAGCCGCCCCATACCACTCCAACTCTCAGCGTGGGAGTATAAGATGCAACACTCTATGAATTGCACCCATCCTAACGATCTTGAAGGGAAGTGCGATATAGTAGTGCAAGGGGAGGATAATAGGAAGAGTAAAATGTAAAGAATATCGCGTAGAGAATGAACCGATATTCGATTTCCTATGGAATACGTGGATTGGATAAAATGTCCGCGATTGGCTATAGTAACAAACGTATTTGCAGGGAAAGAGTCGTGTATCGGTCTTATGAAGCCCTTTTCAACGGGGTGGATATTTGCGAAACAGTCTTGATGAATGTTAAGATGAAACGGATGGCGTAGTGGGGAGTGGCAGCGAGGTTAAGCGTGTCTTAAACGTTGCTTGACGCTCGTTAAAATAGGATGGTAAGATGCATTACTCGGGTTAAGCACTTGAGCTGAAAAATATCATGTATCTAAGTGGTAGCAAGTGGAGTATGCGTAAGAAGCGACGCAGGACCAACCCATGGCGGGTGATCTTGCTGCTTATCCTCATCGCAGCGATGATTTATGTCGAACGAATCATCGTCCCTAAAATCCCGCCGCCCTTTGTGCCCACTCCCACAGCGACGCAAAGCCCGGCGGCTTTTATGATGCAAGCCGAGACACTATTTGAAGCCGGTAAACTGGCTCAAGCAGAAGAAGCCTATAAGAAAGCGATTGAGGTTGACCCTCTCAATGCAAATTACTTCATCGATCTTGCACGCGTATTGGTATTTGAGAGCAAATACCAGGAGGCGGAAGAGAATGCAAGTAATGCAGTCTTGCTACAACCGAATTTAGCCTTGGCCAATGCGGTTTATGGTTGGGTCTTGGACTTTCGCGCGGTGGAAGTCGAAGATCAAGCTGCTCGACAAGATCTGATTGAAGAGGCCTATAAAAAAGTTGAAAAAGCTGTAACCCTGGATCCTAATTCAGCCCTTGTTCAGGCATATTATGCAGAAGTGCTAATGGACTATGACATCGCCCGATATGAGGAAGCGATTGAAGCGGCGCAAACAGCGGTCCGCTTGGATCCGAACTTGATGGAGGCTCACCGTGCTTTGGGCTATGTGTGGGAGTCGACTGGGAATTACGAGCGAGCGATCGATGCCTACGAAGCAGCGCTGCGGATCCACGGCAACTTGCCGATCCTGCACATCGCTCTTGGGAATATGTATCAGGCATTGGGTGAGGTTGACCTTGCGGTGGATAGCTATTTACGTGCTGTCGCATTGGATCCAACCAATCCTGACCCGCTCAATCGTATTGCCCTGGCAGAGGCGCGTGTTGGCAATTATGGCATCGCCAGTCAATATGCGGCCGATGCCGTTGATAAAGATCCCGGCAATCCACGCTTGCATGGCAATTTGGGGCGCATGTACTACAAGAATGGGGAGGTTGAAAAAGCGATTACTGAGCTTCGCCTGGCAGTACAGGGCGGTGTGACGGATAGTGGCGTGGTGGTTAAGGGTTTGCCGTTGGATAACCCGAATGATGTCCGCGTGGTTGAGTTCTACTATACCTACGCGCTGGCATTGGCGAAAGGTGGACAATGCGATCTGGGCATACAGATTTTCGAGTTGCTTTTAACGGTTATGCCAGATGATGAGACCGTTCTTGCGAATGCCCAGGAGGGTTTGATTATCTGTGGAAAGATAAAGCCCACAGAAACTCCAAAGGCGGAGTAAGGATGAATACTCGGAACTGGATCGATAGGTAATGCGCCTGACCGGAGAAAAACTGCAGCTAACCCCAAGCGGGAAACGATCCAACCCATGGAGGATGTTGGTTTATTTGTGTTTCATTGTGGGGGGAATTTTGCTTACTCGGATGGTAGAAGCAGGGAAGGTGAAACCGTTGTTAAGTCCTACACCATTTCCTACTCGATCCGCCAATTCATATACCGAGGAGGGGAAAGTTTACTTCTCTGCTGGAAATATGAGAAAGGCCATCGAGGCCTATCAAAATGCAGTGAGTGCAGAGCCAGAGAATGGACAGGTATGGGCCGAATTGGCGCGCATTCAAACTTACTCCAGTGAGTTGATGACGAACTACGTGGCACGTAAAGCGAATTTAGAGGGCGCCATGTACTCGATCGATCGAGCAGTAGCCCTTTCCCCTGACAACAGTTTTGTGCATGCAATACGGGCATTGGTTTATGATTGGTCAGCCACTGCCGAAGAGGACCTCAACCAAAGGAACCGACTCTTGAACGAAGCGGAAACCTCCGCCGTGCGCGCCAATCAAATAGCTCCACAGGATCCACTTACCTTGGCTTACTATGCTGAGGTGCTCACGGATCAACAAAAATGGGCTCAGGCACTTGACCTGGCTGAGCAAGCAGTTTCTCGTGCTGAAGATAATCCCAACTTGTTGGGGGATACCCTGATGGATGTCTACCGGGTATATGGAACGGTTTTGGAGCATCTGGGTCTCTATCGACGTGCGATTGAGGAATATGAGAAAGCGGTGGCGATCTCGCCTAATCTCACCTTTCTCTATTTAAATATTGGCGTTAACTATCGGCAATTACGGGATTTCGATACTGCCTTAGAATACTTCGGCCGTGCAGCTCAAATCAATACGCAATTGACTGGTAACCTTAGTGAGCAAGATCCCGTACCATATATCGCAATTGGCCGGACATATCTTCAACAGGGAGAATTCTTTGCCGCGGCTTTGAACATGGCGCGAGCGCTGGCGATTAATCCAGCTGATCCGGATATGTATGGTCAACTTGGGATCGTGTACTACAAAGCGCGAAATTACGAAAGCGCAATACCTGTTCTGATGTGTGCTGTAGAGGGATGCTCGGCGGAGGACAGTCAGGCGATTCTCTGTGAATTGGGTTATGCTTCATGCGATGGGGAAACGGGCGAGGGTGATATTAATGGGAGTGAAGTAAAGGGGTTGACCCTGGGTAGTGGGAGCTTGGAGTACTACTATACCTATGCCGCGGCCCTCGCTTATTACTCTGGGACGGAGATTGCCCCCTCCGGTTGTGATCAAGCAGAGTCTCTCCATAGTGAATTGCTGGCTCAATATGGTAGTGACTCCATCGTGGTGGGAATTATCAATGATAATCGTGCCATATGTTCGCTCGCTTCCAACCCGGAGGGCGAACTCCCTTCTGAATCCGTAACAGAAGAAACACCAGAGCCTTGACAGGACCGTTAAATTTGATTAAACTACATTAGCAAATTAGCACTCTTAGGTTGAGAGTGCTAACTTGCGAAACATGTCCCGAGAATAACAAAAACAATCATATTACATAGGAGGATCGTATGTCACTCAAACTCAAGCCGCTAGGTGACCGCTTGGTCGTCAAGCCCATTGAGGAAGAGGAGGTCACACCAGGAGGGATCGTTTTACCGGAGACGGCAAAAGAGAAGCCTCAAAAGGGTGAGGTGCTGGCCATTGGCCCAGGCGCCCGAGATGAAGATGGCGAGCGCATTGCCATGGATGTTTCAGTTGGAGATAAGGTACTCTATGCAAAGTATGGCGGTACCGAAGTCAAGATAGATGGCCAGAAACTCCTCATCCTACGCGAGAGCGATATTCTTGCAATCCTTGAAATCCCTGAAATCCCTGAGGGCTAACCTTTCATTCTTCATTTATCAAATCTACATGATAGGAGATAAGGAACTATGGCAGCAAAACAATTGGCATTCGCTGAGGACGCTCGTCGTCGTCTGAAGAACGGGGTTGATATTCTTGCTACGGCTGTGGCCACGACGCTGGGGCCGAAAGGGCGCAATGTGGCGCTTGATCGAAAATTCGGCTCGCCAACGATCACGCACGATGGGGTTACAGTCGCGAAGGAAATCGAATTAGAAGATCCCTTTGAGAACATGGGTGCGCAGCTTTTAAAAGAAGCTGCCACGAAAACGAACGATATCGCCGGGGATGGCACAACCACCTCAACCGTGTTGGCACATGCCATTGTCACGAATGGCTTAAAGTCGCTGGCAGCCGGCTCGAATCCGATGATGTTGAAGCGTGGGATTGAGCTGGCTTCAAAAGAGGTCGCCAAAGCCATCACAGATCAGGCTATTGATGTTACAACAAAAGAGGAGATCGCTTCCGTCGCTGCCATTTCCGCTCAGGATCATGAAATTGGCAGTTTGATCGCTGAAGTGATGGATAAAGTCGGCAAGGATGGCGTCATCACGGTCGAGGAATCGAAGGGCCTCGAATTTGAGACCGAGTACGTGGAAGGCATGCAATTTGATCGTGGTTACATCTCTCCCTACTTCGTTACCGAGCCGGAGAACATGGAGGCGGTAGTAAATGAGCCCTATATTCTCATCCACGACAAGAAAATATCCGCTGCTGCTGATATTGTCCCCTTGCTTGAGAAACTGGTCCAAATTGGCAAGCGCGAACTGGTGGTCATCTCAGAGGATGTCGACGGCGAAGCCCTGGCAACGCTGGTGCTGAACAAGCTACGAGGTATGATTAATGTTCTGGCCGTAAAAGCTCCGGGTTTTGGGGATCGTCGCAAGTCCATGCTCCAGGATATCGCCTTCATTACCGGCGGAGAGGTCATCACTGAGGAACTTGGCCGCAAACTCGAGTCGGTCACCATTAAGGACCTCGGTCGAGCGGGTAAGGTTGTTTCCACGAAAGAAGACACCACGATCATCGAAGGTCAGGGCGACTCGGCCAAGATCAAAGGACGCATTGAGGCGATCAAAGTTGAGATCGATAAATCGACCAGCGATTATGATCGCGAGAAATTGCAGGAACGGCTAGCCAAACTCTCCGGTGGTGTTGCGGTGATCCGCGTTGGTGCAGCAACCGAGACGGAGTTGAAGGAAAAGAAGCATCGCGTGGAAGATGCCCTCTCTGCAACACGAGCTGCAGTTGAGGAGGGCATTGTCCCGGGCGGTGGAGTGGCATTGCTCAATGTCCTTGAGACCATTAAGGACCTGAAGATGGAAGGCGAAGACGAGAACATTGGGATTAGCATCGTACGCAAAGCGCTTGAGGTCCCGATGCGAGGCATTGCAGAGAATGCTGGGCATGATGGGGCGGTCGTTGTCGAGGAAGTTCGTCGACGCCAGACAGCGAAGAAGAACAAGAATATTGGTTTCGATGTGATCCAGGAAGATTATGTGGACATGGTCAAGGCGGGGATCATCGATCCAGCCAAGGTGACAAAGGGCGCCTTGGAGAATGCAGCCTCTATCGCTGCTATGATCCTCACGACCGAAGCCCTGGTCACCGATGTCCCTGAGAAAGAAAAGTCCGCTCCTCCACCGATGCCTGAATACTAAATCTATTCTTGGCGCATGTTGTTGCGGCCCCTCAATATTGAGGGGCTGCTTTTCTTCAGGTATCTGTCTGTTCAATGTCATTTAGGATGTGACGACTGTGGCAGAATGGCCGAAGTTATGGAGGTGAAAGATGACCAGTGAGGGAAAACGGGTATTGCGCCGTTCAAGCCGTGACCATATCATGGCTGGGATATGCGGCGGTTTGGGAGAGTTTTTCGGATTAAGTCCTATCTGGTTTCGCCTGGCCTTCTTGATCGCGCTCATCCCAGGTGGTATCCCTGGAATAGGCGCATATCTCTTGCTTTGGATTATCGTGCCCAAGCAATGATGACATCCACCAAGAAAGACCTACTCGAAATGATCTGAGTGATGCCGATCCGATGCTGTGTGATTGTGGAATTTTCTGCAAGGATGGGCTTCTCTTGAAGAACAGGTAGTTGGCATGAAAAAGGGGGCAACACCCTAATGCTATCTGGAAACCTATTTTCTCTGGCTGAGGTCAGGCAGAACCATTCAAGATATGATCCGAAGCGTTGTGTCAAATTCATTGTGCATTGAGGTATTGTGCAAGGGTCAAAAAATGTGATCGTTCTTTATTCAGGGATTGCCCCGGATGTGAAATTGTCTGGGGAAAATCGCTGGTTTCGGATCTCTTTGGATAGTCAGATTTGCTCAGCAAGAGATAAGATAAAGTGAGTTGTATGTGCAGCGAGATCGGATAAAGCAGTGTGGATTTTTTGCGCCGATGAAATGGAAGATATCCATGATTTGTCGAACTTATATCTGATGGGCTGTGGCTTTACTGAATGCAGGCAAGGTGCGGATCTTGATGAGCAAATCTAATTTCATTTCCTCTTTGCCTTTCTTGTCATTAGATTCTAGACGAAGGCCGTCGTCGAAGATAAAGCGGTGCTCTTCTCAAGGGGGATCCAAGATCGTAAAACTTGATCCGCTAAGAGAATATTGAACCAGAGATCGGTAAAAGTAGGTTTGGAAAGGGAAGATCATCCAATCTGGCTGAGAAACCAACCAATGGCAACGAGAGCCAGAATCGCCATACAACCGAAAGCGAATAACTTAGCTGTCAATTTAAGCACTGCCCGAACGATAGTCCACAAGATGGCCAGACCGATGATGATCAGTACGATGGTGGTTAATTCGTTGAAGTTCATGATTGTCCCCTTAATGATTGATATCCAAGCATTTGAGAATCAGCCCTTAACCCAGGAGGACGATAAAGAAGTCCTGTCGATCTTATCACACTGCTTACAACGGGGGAATGAGCGAATAACATCCTCCCATTTTCCAGTGATTGTTTGCGTTCCATTCCATGGATATTTTTCATCGTGCTACCATTTTATATCGACCACCGACTTTCTCTGTGCAAATTAATTGTGCCACTCTCGAGAATAATCACAAGGTCAGAGTGATAGATCGACTGTCATAATAGGAGATCAATGTTATCGTATCGCAAAAAATAATATTTGCCGTCGCATTGTATTTGCGGTTTTCCGGCTGAAGAAAGATTAATCTCGAAGAAAGCGGAATATGATTATTAATCCCAGGAGATCCATTGCAGCTGCAAAGAACGCATTAGCGTAAATCCCTACTCCAAACAGCAGAGAACCCGCCAATGATCCTATTGCTCTTCCCCCAGCAATACCAGCCATATAGCTGGACATCATGGTCGCTCGGGCGTCAGGGACTAATTCTGTCATCATGGGAATGCTGCTGACGATGGCGAATTCGAATGTGATGTAAAACAAAAAAAGACCCAATAATGCGGTGTTCAGATGTTTACCAAGGAGGGGCAAGGCCAGGACGACACAGGTGTTTAAGAGAATACCGACACCGAGGGATCGTCGGATCCCCATACGGTCAGCAAAAAGGGCGACCAGCCCTTCACCTCCGAATTCGGCAATGCCAATCACGGCAGAGGCGGCTCCCAAAGCAACGACATTAATCAGAAAAGCCTGCTCCATCCAAGCACCATATACGATGTTAATCGCTTCGTTCCCAGAGCTGATGAGCATCCCTAGTGAGATCCCAATAAGCGCACGAGGTTGTTGTAGGATGTTACCCAAACTTCTTATAAGCGTGGTCGAACGACCCCGGCTGATCGAATCGAATGGAATCAGCAGCGCGATTACGAGAGCGGCGATTGTAATCAAACCTGCCAGCCAGGGAAACGGCGCTAACCACCCCGCTTTTGAGATCAACCAACCCACGACAGGAATACCGAAAAGAGAGGCTGCTGACCAGCCGAGCTCTGTAATGGCTACTGCGCGGCCGCGCTGAGAGTAATGTACATGGTCTCCAAGATAGGCCTGAAGTGCGGGATCAAAGATGATTTTGCCGATGGAAGAGATGAGTAAGGTCATCCATAGACCAGACACAGTAGGCCAGATGGCGACGATTACAAATCCGGCGGAGTAAATCAGCGATCCAAGCAACATACATGTTTTTCGTCCGCGGAAGTCCGCAAGTGATCCCAGAAATGGGCTGCTCAAGCCGAGAAGAAAGCGGCCGGTCACAGCCAAAGCTATGACCTCCAAATTCACTCCAAGACCGCGGGCGATCATTGGCAGAAAGGGGTAGACCATGCGAAAGCCTGTATTGATCAGGGTACGGGTCACCCCGAATACAACGAGCTGAGCAGGGAGGGGGATTGAACCTTCTTTTGTCATTGTCTCTTTTCATTTCGAGTACGAAGCCATCGGTCCCATTGCCCCCCCGCGCACAAGGAAGGCAGGAGCAAGAAAAAGACAAATTCATGGATAGAGCGGGACTCTGGCAAGATCATTGCAAATATCGGATGCATGATTGCATCAGCTTTCTAGAGAGACCTGAAGAGGATTATCGTACAGGCAATATTTATAAAGTAACTGCGCATGGGATTTTTCGATAGGATGTTGGAGGATTGTACCTGCATAGCAAAGATAGCGAAATTTAAACCAATCCTGCCGCGATGTTTATAGAGAGATGAGCCATTCCAGTTTTGATGGATTGTGCATAAGACTGGGGGGAAGTCGGTGATTATATACGGGGTTGTTGCCCGAAAAAGAGGGCAAGGCCAAGTATGAAATATATCATGGCGAAGGATAAGGTTAATGATGGCTGAGATCGATGAAGAAAGAAAGCCAAGAAGACCGGTCCAAATCCATGCGCCATATGAAAAAGGGCCGCGGATGCAGGTGATTGGCGATTGTTTGGACGGTCCCCAAAAAGGCAGAATGACTGCCAGAGTCAACTGAATAATGAAAAAGTTAAACGAGGTTCTGGCGCGATGCATGCAGCTAATTTTACTCCAAGGTTACCTATTCTTTGGATCATTCCATCAGGACTAAATCCAATGGAGTTATCCCCATGAGGACAGCCACTCATATTCCCGCAGAGGTGGAAGTATAGCCTCTGTTTATTCCACCGATAAATATACAATCCGTTCGAGATTCTCTTTTCGCGCAATTGGCAGACGTCATGAAAATCTGTTCATCATAGTCTGAGGCCAAAATGAAGTATGAGAACGGGTGAAGATCAGGATTCAACCGCGTGGAGATTTGAAATGGATTAGAAGGTGAATATTGAATGGGCAGAGGAACGGTCAGAGGAACGGTCAGGTTCCTTACGGGGGAGTAATGCTTTCGTCTTATCGAGTGACTATAATGGCCACTTGGATAGAAAAAACCATCCATGCGGATGGTTAGGCTTTCATTGCATGTGAAGCTGGGTAGAGAACTTAATTGAAGGGATTGTGATCTTCGGTCGTGCCTGTTAGGAAATGAGAGATGCGAAGTCAGTATTGGCCAATTTATCTACTAATTCCGCTTGAGACTTGCACCAGATTTCGTGTACTTTACAATGTTGACGGAATGGGCAGGCTTTTGGATTAGTAACACACTCGTTCAAAGTAATGGGGCCGTCGATGGCTTCAATAACCTCAAGCAAAGAGATTTCACTAGGGTTGCGTGCTAACGACACCCCTCCGCGTGCCCCGCGGGAAGTCTGTACCACGCCGGCAACGGAAAGCTGGGAGACGATCTTGGCCAGAAATGAAGGCGGAATCTGCTGTTCGTCAGCGATCTTGCTTGTTGGCGCACGCTTCCCATTCGTATTTAATTCTGCTAAGTGTAATACTGCACGAACTGCATAGTCAGCCTGTCGAGTAATTTGCATAGCCCCATCTCCTGAATTCGGACGACTCGGAATTCAAAGGTAATAGTTGTCCTATTTCCAAGAAGTCTACATCTTTGATTATATCTTGGGCAAGTGAGTAGTGTCACTGTGCCTGTATGACCTTTAGCGAAGCAGATAGGTTGTCCATTCGGAGAGGCATGGTATCATTTCCGCATTCATAATCTGCGATGAATGAGGAGTTGGAATGAAAGGGATCACAGTCATCGGTGTTGGTTACGTAGGCCTGGTAACCGGCGCCTGTTTCGCGGATTTAGGCAATCGTATCATCGCTCTGGATATCGATGAGAAGAAGATCGAGGGCTTAAAGCGGGGCGAGATGCCGATCTACGAACCAGGTTTAGAGGAGATGGTAGCTCGCAATGTCATGGCTGGACGCCTAGTTTTCACCACTTCGTACGAAGAAGCGCTCAAAGAAGCGCAATTCGTTTTTATTGCTGTAGGCACTCCGGAAGGCGTAGATGGCGAAGCTGATCTAAAGTATGTCAGTGCCGCAGCGATTTCAATCGCTGAGAACATGGTTGGACCGCTGATCGTCGTGAACAAATCTACCGTTCCAGTCGGGACAGGCGACTGGGTAGCGGATATTATCAAGACGAATCAAACCAAGGGAATTCCTTTCGCGGTAGTCTCTTGTCCTGAATTCCTACGCGAAGGATCCGCCATTTCGGATTTCATGAATCCGGCTCGTATTGTGCTTGGCTCCTTGGACCATGAAGCGGCGGATCATGTAGCGCAACTGCATTTCCCATTACGCGCTCCAATGGTGCTCTGTGATCTCCGCACGGCTGAGATGATCAAATATGCTTCCAATGCCATCCTGGCAACGAAAATTTCCTTCATCAATGAGATTGCCAATATTTGTGAGGCGTTAGGCGCTGATGTGAAGGAAGTTGCGGCGGGGATGGGATACGACCCCCGCATAGGTCGCCAGTTCCTGGATGCCGGTTTGGGATTTGGAGGTTCCTGTTTCCCCAAGGATGTGAAGGCTCTCGCCTATATGGCTGCGGAGAAAGGCCGTCATCCACAATTGCTCCAGGCTGTGTTAGATATTAATTCTGATCGCAGGCGTCAGTTGGTTGAAAAGGCCAGGGAAATGTTAGGAGATTTGGGAGGGAAAACGATCGGCCTGCTTGGTTTGGCATTTAAACCCAACACGGACGATCTTCGAGAAGCGCCGGCCTTAGAAGTTGCCCAGCGACTCCTCAACGCAGGGGCGAAGGTGCGTGCTTATGATCCGGTGGGAATGCTGCGTGCAAAAGAGCTGATGCCCCAGATTGAGATGATGGAGTCTCCCTATTCATTGGCAGAGGGAAGTGACGCTCTGATTGTGTGTACGGAATGGAACGAATTTAAGCATTTGGATATGGTACGTATCCGAGAGGGATTGCATCAGCCCATTATTGTTGATGGACGCAATATCTATGATCCGCAAGATATGTTCAATTTAGGCTTTCGCTATCGAGGGGTTGGAAGGGGGTATGATCGGGATGGTCGACCTGTGGTTGCGGAGAATACCTTCGAGGCGAAATCAGCAATGGGAGGCTCACAAGGATGAGTGTAAAACCTAGTCAGAATGATTTTGTGAAAACTCGCTTTGATAATGGATTGGAGATCCGCCTTAAAGAGATGCACATCGCACCCCTGATCAGCAGCTGGATGTGGTACAGAGTGGGTTCGAGGAATGAACGAGCGGGCATTACTGGCGCCTCCCATTGGGTGGAACACATGCAATTTAAAGGAACCCCCACATTCCCGGCTGGAATCCTGGATCGCATCATCTCTCGGGATGGTGGATATTGGAATGCGTTAACTTGGCTCGATTGGACTGCGTATTATGAGACGATGCCCGCTGATCGAATCCAAATCGCCTTGGAGTTAGAAGCGGACAGGATGGTGAATAGTGCATTCGATTCTGGTGAGGTTGAATCTGAACGAACGGTGATTATCTCTGAAAGACAAGGCCACGAGAATGAACCGAACTTTCGCCTGGCGGAGGAGATGCAGGCGGCTGCCTTTCGTATCCACTCCTACCATCATGAAGTGATAGGTGATACCTCGGATTTGGAGCGCATATCGCGCGAGGAATTGTATGGGCATTATCGCCGATATTATCATCCAAGTAATGCGGTTTTAACAGTTGCTGGAGATTTTCAGTATGATCAGATGTTGGGATCGATTGAGAGATATTTTAGCGCCATTTCCGGTCAGCTGAAGCCAGAATTTCTTTCTCGTCCCGAACCGCCACAAGGGGGCGAGCGACGCGTGATGGTGGAAGGGTTTGAGGAAACACCTTTCGTACATATCGCGTACCATGTTCCGGGAGGGAGCCATCCCGATTTCATTCCACTCTCCATTTTAGACAGCATACTGGCGGGGCCATCCAGCCTGAATCTCTTTGGATACTCAATTTCCAATAAGACTTCCCGGCTTTATCAGGCTTTAGTTGAGGGTGAGCTGGCCGCCTCAGTTTCTGGGAATCTGGCGACAACGATTGATCCTTTCCTTTACACTGTTCATGTCACCGTGCGACCGGATCGCAATCCAGACGATGTAATCTCGGTTTTCGATCAGCAAATCGAGCAAGTATTACAGTCGTCCATAAAAACAGATGAAGTTGCCAAAGCGATCAAACAAGCCCAGGCGCTCTTTGCTTATGGGAGCGAAAGCACCACGAATCAGGCTTTTTGGCTCGGATTCTCTGAAATGTTCGCGGATTATGATTGGTTTCTCACTTTTTTGGACCGTATCGCGGAAGTGAATGTCGAAAAAGTTGTGGAGGCTGCCAAGAATTACTTGATGCCTTCGAATCGGGTTGTTGGCATCTATCGACCGCTGAGAGGAAGGGTATCTCATGACTGAAACGAAAACCTCGCTCCCCAGGTTGGATACGCGCAGCTTACCCGGACCAGAAACTATCCATCGCAGGGTTCTTAAGAATGGCATCATCGCTTTGGCGCGTGAGAATTTTGCCAGTCCTTCGGTCGTACTTACAGGGCGAGTAGCGGGTGGAGCTCTGGTTGATCCCCTCCAGAAAACGGGATTAGCTGATTTAACCGCAAGTGCTTTAATGAGGGGTACGGCTAAACGCGATTTTCAGGCGATCTATGAGTCAGTTGAGTCGATCGGCGCAAGCCTCTCGATTGGAGCCAGCATGCATGGTGTTTCATTCTTTGGAAAAAGCCTCGCTGAGGATATGGAGCTTGTACTCGAATTACTTACCGAGTCTTTTTACTCACCCATATTTCCATCCGTTCATGTTGAGCGGTTACGGGCTGAAAAAATGACCTCGATCGCCATACGTGATCAGGATACCGGCGCAAGGGCAGAGATGGCATTTCATCAAATGGCATTTCCTGATCATCCTTATCGGATACCCGTAGAGGGAACAATGGAAACGGTGAGGGCATTGCAGATCGAAGATTTAAGAGCTTATCATCGTCGCCATTTGGGCCCAGAAGGGATGTTTATTGCCATTATTGGCGCTGTGGAAGCAGAAAGGGCGCTTGATCATGCTGAAAGTGCTTTTGGCGCCTGGGAGAATGCTGAGCAGGAGCTCGTGCCGAATGTCCCATCGATGACTTCACCAGCGGGATTGTTGCGGGAAAATGTTATTCTAGAAGGCAAAATGCAGAGTGATATTGTCTTAGGGAGTCCAGGTCCAAGTCGTTTTGATTCGGAATATCTGGCAGCTTCGTTAGGGAATAGCATCTTCGGACGTTTCGGATTGTATGGCCGCATTGGAGATCGCGTCCGTGAAGAAGCCGGATTAGCGTATTATGCCTATAGCTCCCTTGCAGGGGGGCCAGGACCGGGTGCATGGCAAGTGATCGCAGGAGTGAATCCAGTCAATGTAGAGTTGGCTATTGATTTAATCAGCGACGAGATTAGAAAGATTGTAAGGGAAGGTGTGACAGAAGAAGAGTTGAGGGATAATCAAGCTAACTTCATCGGGCGACTTCCTCTACAACTTGAGACCAATGAAGGTGTTGCCAGCGCTCTTATTCATATTGAACGCTATCAACTGGGTCTGGATTACTATCAGCGTTATCCTGAGATCATTGCATCAATTACGTCAGAACAGGTGCATGAAGCTGTGAAACGCTTCCTTAATCCTGATCAACTGGCAATTGCAGTTGCAGGTCCGCCTCTTCAAGAGGGGGGATAATGGTGTACTCGGGAGTAGATATCATCGAAGTAGGGCGCATCGATCAGGCGATTTTGCGTCATGGGCAACGCTTCTTCGATCGCTTTTTTACAACCCAGGAGATCATCGACTCTCGCGGCCACACGCCCGCATTGGCTGCTCGTTTTGCAGCGAAAGAGGCTGTAGCCAAAGCGCTTGGCACCGGGATTGGCGAGATAGGATGGAAAGAAATCGAAGTGCGTCTGGATGCACGACGGAAACCAGAACTCCATCTCCACGGAAAAGCGAAGCGTTTAGCAATTGAGATGGCGTTAGAAGCCTGGTCGATCAGCGTGAGCCATACTCATCATCATGCGGTCGCCATTGCCATTGCGTTACAAGGGGATGTCCCTTGTGCTGATGGGATCAAGCAGGAGGGGAAATGAGCGTGGAGGGTATTCAAGTTGGAAGCATCGAGGAAACCATACAGGAGGTAACGAAGGAACGAAGTGCCACTCATTTGGGAAGCGGTACTTTGGGAGTGTATGCCACACCCTCCATAGCGTTATTCGTTGAGCAAGTCTGTCGACAGATGATTGATCCTATACTGCCAGAAGGACAGGCATCGGTAGGTGTGAGGATCGATTTACGCCATTTAGCGCCCACGCCCGTGGGCGATACTGTGCGACTCCGCGCTGAGATCACCTCAATTGAAGATAACCTGGTATCCTTTCAGGCTCAGATATGGGATTCAAAGGAAATGATTGGTGAGGCCTTGCACCAAAGGGCGGTGATCGATGTGGAGCGCTTCCTCAAAAGAGTGCGATCGAAAATGCCGGAAGTGAAAACCTGAACTGAAACCAGTTGTGCAACTCTCCACATGTATCAGACACGATTGAAAAAATTGCTTTGACGGAACCCTCTCAGCATGGTATACTCAATTTCTGCTCCCGCCAGTACACTGGCGGGAGAAATTCTGCCCGATACGGGCTATCACACACGCCTTCTGACTTGGCTGGGCGTGCCGGTTGGCCAACTGGCTCTAGCCAGGGTTGAAGGAGGCGGAGGAATAACGCATAGGAGGATGGATTTATGGCACCTGTGAGCATGAAAGCGCTCCTTGAGACGGGCGTCCATTTCGGTCATCGGACCCGAAAATGGAACCCACGAATGAAACCCTTTATTTTTACCGAACGGAATGGAATTCACATCATCGATCTGCAACAGACTTTGGGATCGCTGGAGAGGGCTTATGCCCTCATTCGTGATACCGTTGCCGGAGGCGGCATCCTGCTTTTTACTGGCACCAAGCGTCAGGCCCAAGAAACGATCGAATTAGAATCAACTCGCTGTGGGATGCCTTATGTCAATTCACGTTGGCTTGGTGGAACCCTAACGAATTGGCGTACCATTCGCAGTCGCATCATCGAATGGGAGAATCTGGAAAAACGCCGGGATGCTGGAGAGTTTGAGCTTTTAACCAAAAAAGAGGCACTCAATTTGAACCGAGAAATTGAAAGGCTTGAGGAGCGTTTGTGCGGCATCCGCAACATGAAGCGACTTCCGGATTTGGTCTACATTGTTGATGTGCGTCGTGAAGAAACCGCCATTCATGAAGCCAATCTTCTCAATATTCCCGTAATTGCTTTGGTCGACACCAATTGTGATCCAAGTGGTGTGGATTATGTCATCCCATCCAACGATGATGCCATCCGAGCGATAAAACTCCTCACTGCCGCGATTGCTGAAGCTGTCATTGAAGGGAAGGCGCTCCGTAAAGATGTGGAGGAGGAAGAGGTTGGGGCAGGGTATCCTGTGGAATTTGTCGAGTATGAAAGGAGCGATGAGGATCTGCTTGGGGAGGCTACGCTCGCGAAATTAAAGTCCGGCGTTTATGATGAGAAAGGCTTGGGTCTCAGCGAGGCAGAAACCAAGCCAACTTTTGCTTCGAAATATTATGGCGAGGAGCAGCATGAAGAGCATGAAGAACATAAAGAGCTTGAAGAGCATGAAGAGCTTAAAGTAGTTGAAGTGGAAGAATTCGAGCATGAGAGCGAGGACGAGGAGGAGTTGGCAGTTCTTGATGAGGTTTCATTCGAAGTGCATGAATCGCAAGAGGAATTCGATTCAGAAGATGAATAGTCCGCTAGCATGTATCGTTTTCTCTTCAGGGTGTTAGGCTGAAATTGGATTGATTCTGTTGGAATTAAGGAAGAATAAGGATGAACATCGCCACATCGGACATTAAAGAGTTGCGTGAAAAGACGGGTGCAGGGATTCTAGATTGTAAAGAAGCCTTGCAATCCGCCAACGGCGATATGGAGAAAGCAATAACGCTGCTGCGTGAAAAAGGTTTGGCAGACGTAGCCAAACGTGCTGGTCGCGAGACGAATAACGGAGTTCTTGAGCTATATAACCACGGTGATGGTCGAGTTGGTGTGATGGTGGAAGTGAATTGTGAGACGGATTTTGTGGCTCGAACACAAGAGTTCCGTACTTTTGCACACGAAATTGCCCTTCAAATCGCTGCTAATAACCCGCAATATATTCGACCTGAGGACATCCCGCAGGAAATTATTACACAAGTACGCGAGGATTACCGTAAGCGCGCCCTCCAGGAAGGGAAGAAAGAGCAAGTGATTGATAAAATTGTCGATGGTCGGATGCAGAAGTTTTATGAAGAGAAATGCTTGCTACTACAGCCCTATATCCGCGATGAGGAAAAGAAGGTGGGGGATCTATTTCAGGAGATTATCTCCACCATCGGAGAAAATATTAGCGTTCGCCGCTTTGCTCGTTGGGAAGTGGGCAAATACGCAGAATGATAATAGGGCCAACCAGGAGTTGGCCCTTTCTTCTTGTATGTAAGATTCTTTGTTTCTCAATGAGGGAGTGATGAAAAAGCCGATTTATCGTCGAATCCTTCTTAAATTAGGGGGCGAAGCATTGGCAGGGCGAGGAGGTTTTGGTATCGATCCTCAGAAAGCAGAAGAGGTCGCACTGAAGGTCCAAGCGGTGCGCGATCTCGGTGTAGAGGTGGCCATTGTCATCGGGGCAGGAAATCTATGGAGGGGCCAAGATGGCATCCAGCGCGGGATGGATCGTGCCACGGCGGATTATATGGGGATGCTGGGGACAATCATCAACTCCTTGGCCTTGATGGACGCCCACGAACGTTTGGGGATCGTTACGCGTGTCATGTCTGCGATGGAAATGCGCGCGGTCGCTGAACCTTACATTCGTAGAAGAGCAATTCGGCATCTGGAGAAGGGGCGCGTAGTGATCCTTGGAGGGGGGACAGGTAATCCTTATTTCTCAACGGATACAGCTGCAGCGCTGCGCGGGATGGAGATTGAAGCGAATGTCGTCATCAAGGCGACAAAGGTCGACGGCGTTTACGATCAAGACCCGGAGATCCATTTGGATGCACAAAAATTCGATCACTTGACTTTCATTGAAGCTCTCAACCTTCGTTTAAAAGTGATGGACAGCACTGCGATATCGCTCTGTATGGACAACAACCTTCCTTTGTTTGTTCTCAATATGTGGGAACCGGATAGTCTTGTGAAAGCGGTAACAGGGATACCGGTCGGCACAATCATTACAAATTAGCATCGAATACCCGCGCAAGAGATCGAAGGAATCACATCGCAAAAAATCCGATTTTGCATTATCCTTAAAGCAACATGTGGTCCGTCGGTCACGTATCATCAAGGAGCAGTCTTATGGTCAATGATGCGCTTGCTGAAGCCGAGTTAAGGATGAGAGGCGCTGTTCGCGCTTTTGAGGATGATCTGGCAGCCATCCGCACCGGTCGTGCCTCGCCGGCATTGGTCGAGAAGTTGCCAGTGGAATATTACGGCACCCCTACCCCTTTGATGCAACTGGCAACGATCAGCGTTCCCGAACCACGAATGCTTCTCATCCGACCATTTGATCCTACAAGCGTAAAAGAAATCGAGCGGGCGATTTTGGCATCTGATTTAGGATTAACTCCAAACAATGACGGAAAAATGATCCGATTAAACATCCCTCCACTAACTGAGGAACGGCGCCATGAGTTGGTACGCGTAGTACGCAATCGTGCCGAGGAAGCCCGTGTAGCCATTCGCAATGTGCGACGGGATGTGTTAAACGATATGAGGGAATTCGAACGGGAGAAATTGATCTCAGAGGATGACTTGGAACGGGCAGAAGATGAGTTACAGAAGTTGACCGACCATTATGTGGCACAGATCAATGAAGTATGTCAGAGGAAAGAAGCTGAAGTTCTCGAAGTATGAAGTGCCGAAATAAATGCAAAGATGAAGAAACAGAAGTCTCAATTGCCAGATAGAATACCCACCCATGTGGCTATTATTATGGATGGGAATGGACGTTGGGCCAAAGCGCGCGGGTTGCCTCGCATCGCAGGCCATCGCGCTGGCGTTGAAAACTTAAGACGCATCCTCAGAGCCTGCGTCGAATTCGGCATACAATTTCTGACCATTTACGCTTTCTCTACCGAAAACTGGCAACGTCCTATAGAGGAAGTTCGCGGTCTGATGAATATTCTTGAGGATGTCATAGACCGTGAGTTGGAGGAACTTGATAAAAATGGAGTGCAACTCAAGCATCTTGGTCACCTGGAGGGCTTGAGTCCAGAGCTTCAGGAGAAAGTACTTCATGCCATTGAGCATACGCGCAATAATGATCGCCTGGTTTTAAATATTGCCTGGAATTATGGGGGGCGAGATGAAATTGTCAATGCAGTTAGGAAGATGATTGCGGATGGTGTTTCTCCAAATGAGGTCACTGAAGAGCTGGTAAGCCGATATTTGTATACCTGCGATTGCCCGGATCCGGACCTAATCATTCGCACCTCAGGTGAATTACGAGTAAGTAATTTTTTAATCTGGCAGGGCGCTTATGCCGAGTGGTATATTGCCCCAACCTATTGGCCGGATTTCGGTCGTGAAGAGTTACTCGCGGCCTTGCAAGAGTATGCTAGTAGAGAACGGCGCTTTGGACGCGTTTTAGATACGGTCAAGAATTGATCCTATGTTGCGCGAACGGGTTGCGGTTGTCCTCTTCCTTTTCCCAACCATCATCTGGATTGTTGTTTGTGGGGGGTGGTTGTATGCCCTGGCAATCACTTTTTTGCTTACTTTTGCCGGTTGGGAATTCGGAATACTCTTTCGACAGTATGGTTTTCGTCCTTCCATCCCTCTGCTTCTGAGCGGGGTTTCGCTCCTTTGCATCTCTCGTTTCTTGGGGGGGCTTCCTCTTTCTTCAACCCTTTTAACGGGTCTTTGCTTAATTGCCATGGTTTGGCATCTGGTGGATTATGAAAGAGGGGCTTCCCGATCGGGAACGGATTTTGCGATTACCCTGGCGGGGATGGTATATGTGGGATGGATTGGTTCTTTTCTCATCTCTCTACGCACCATGCAGGATGGATTGTGGTGGCTACTGATAGCCCTTCCCGCCGTATGGTTGGCAGATGCAGCGGCCTACTTGGTGGGTAAAAGATGGGGGAAACACAGGCTTGTACCGCGATTAAGTCCCAAGAAAACATGGGAGGGGTACTTGGCCGGAATCTCAGTTGGGTCTTTAACAGGAGTGGGATTGGCCTACTTGTGGATGTTTACTACAGGCATTTCCTCAACGCTGACCGGCATCGGCGGATTCGTCATAGGAACAGTATTGAGTGTCTTAGCGGTAATGGGGGACTTAGGGATTAGCATGGTAAAGCGTGAAATCAAGGTCAAGGATACGGGCAGCTTGATCCCTGGTCATGGGGGTGTATTGGATCGTCTCGATTCTTGGATCTGGGCTGGTGTGCTCGGATTCTATCTTGTCGGATGGATCGCTTTCTAAAACGGAATCGTAACTTCTCAGCCTTGCCTGCAAACGCAAACGCTGAAGGTCTTTCTGGCAGAACAAGTGGTTGAATTTATAGGAAATCTGCGCTTGACAGGCAAGTTTGGACAGCAAAACAAACCTTTAGGATCTTTGCCTGAATAATTACACGGAATCCAATTCCTGTCCGAAGAAAATGGAGGAGAGCCATGAAGGAAGTCCCCTCACGCAATCTGGCCCTTGAGCTCGTGCGTGTGACGGAAGCTGCAGCTATGGCCGCCGGACGTTATATGGGACTTGGGGATTTGAAGGCTGGTGACCGCGCTGCCGTAGATGCGATGAGGCTGGTTTTAAATTCGATTGAGATGGACGGGGTAATTGTCATCGGCGAAGGAGAAAAGGATGAGGCGCCGATGCTTTATAACGGCGAGCGATTAGGAACTGGAGAACCTCCTCAAGTGGACATCGCGGTTGACCCGATTGATGGAACCCGACTCTTGGCTCACGGTCGTACAAACTCCATCTCCACAGTTGCCATTGCCGAGAGGGGTTCCATGTTCGATCCGGGTCCGATTGTCTATATGTATAAGATCGCCGTTGGCCCGGAAGTAAAGGGTCATATCGATATCAGCGCCAGTGTAACTGAGAACGTACGCTCGGTGGCGAATGCCAAAAAGGTGGACATTGACGATCTGACGATCGTCATCCTCGACCGCCCTCGCCATGCGGAGATTATCCAGGAGATCCGCTCGCTGAGAGCCCGTATTCGCCTCATCACGGATGGGGATGTCGCCGGGGCGCTCATGACTGCCTGGCCTGAGTCAGGGATCGATATGCTCATTGGCATCGGCGGTACGCCGGAAGGTGTCTTGGCTGCATGCGCCTTGAAATGTATGAATGGCGAGATCCAGGGCAAGTTATATCCCCGCGACGAGGAAGAGGCGGAAACCGCCCGCCAACAGGGCTATGACTTAGACCGGGTTCTGAGGATCGATGAGCTGGTTAACAGCGATGACGTTTTCTTTGCCATTACCGGGATCACGGACGGCGAACTGGTAGAAGGTGTGAAGTATTTCCGTGAAGGCGCTCGCACACATAGCCTGGTGATGAGGGCACGTTCGGGAACGATTCGCGAGATTCGCGCCACTCATCGCTGGGAGAAGTTGATGACCATCAGCCAGATCAGTTACGATAAAGAGCTGTGACCTGCTGTCCACATGGAAGGCAATCATGGCTCGTGCTCGATACGCGATCCCCAATGGCCAATTCTCCACCAAATTAAGTCAATTGGGCAGCGGGTGATCTCCACGGGGACGAATCCCTCTGGGATTGCACTGTTATCTCAAGCTATCATGCTCCAAGCGGCCACTCTCATTTCTGAAATCAATACTTCATTGACTATTCATACGTGCCATGCATGGACAAGGTATCCAGCATCGATTCAAACCAACCCCTATCAGTCAGGCTATGATTACCTGCTTATCCAATGTTTGCGCTATTTTAAACGGGGCATTGGAATGCAGTTGGTTGGTTTGCCATTGTTGTCCAACTTGAGAGTTTCAACCAGGATCCTGGTGCGTATGAGTTCGATGTTGTTCAGGGACGGCCTCAATAAGGTGGCTTCAATTTTCTTCATGACCTCATAAAAAGGTGTGTCTCCTCTACAGTCTCGGTTGGCGTCAATCTTCTGCTCCCAAACGATCGCGCCTTGAGCAAAATTCAACCAGGCCACGAGTAGGGATGCTTCCACGGTGCTGCGTATCTTTCTATTATTGATCGCTAAAGTCTGGCGTGCCTCTTCTATCGTCTTAACGGATTTCCTTTCGGAGAAGAACTTCGAGGAGAAGTTAACAAGATCCAGATAAGCCTGTAATGTCGCCTGATCGATTTGGGTTTCTCCTACTCCGCTGAACTGGTTCAACCAATAGCTCCTACCCTGGACAAGGTCTTTATTATCGGTGACCAGCACAGGCAGACTATCCTGACTGGTCGCGCGATCATCATCGACGACTTCGATCATCACAGCGTGAATACCGGGCGAGTCAAAGGTTACTTGCGCGGAATCGATCACTTGGAAGGGGAAGACACCTGATGAGCTCGACAAGGGATCCGGCCCAGTGCCATCGTTGTAATACATGGGTGAAAAACCAAAGTTCCAGAGGAAGATTAGATCATCGGAGCCAGAATCGGAGGCAAGTGCCTGATGACTTTGTTCAACTCCCACCCGCTCAAGAAAAGCATCATCGTCGCCGAAGGATTTTAGCCCGGATCTATCCAACTTCACATTAGGGGCGCTGTTCTCGACGATCACCTGAAAACGGTCTTGGCCACAACCGTCATCGTCATCGCAGAGATTCAGGGTAACTTCGTAAGTTCCGTCGTCTCCGTAGGCATGGGATCCAGAGACAAAACCCGCCCCCATGCTCTCGGCGACAAGGCCTTGCTCGATTGGAGTGCCATCGCCCCAATCGATGTTAAGGCTGTGTGAGTCCAAGAATCCTGGATCGGTGAAGGAGTTAAGTTCCAGAAGCAAGTTCTGACCTTCAACGATGGTTTGGGATGGACCCGCCTCAACCGTAGGGGCTAAGTTCAAGACTGTCACCTGCATGGTATCGCAGGCGCTCCATCCCTTGTCGTCCGATATACAAATCTCTACACTATAGAGACCATTGTCACCGTAAACATGAGAACCGGCGATCGTGCCCCAGCTGCCTTCCCAGACGATGGCGCCGGATTCTATAGGAGAGCCATCACCCCAATTAATGGTGGCATTGGTAGGATCGGACATGGAGCAGGCCACGAATGTGGCAGAGGTGAGACTTACCGTTTCGTCTTCATTCGTCCTTTGATCCTCTCCGAGTTCGATGGGCGGCTGAACCGGAATTGTAGCCACAATCGCATCTCCTGTGCCATTATGCGGACCGACCCAAAGCCCCTTAGTGAGACCGAAGCGACTCAAATCAATCGCATCAATGATGTCAATCGGCGGACTCGTCCAATGACCAAACTGAAATAGCTCCAGTTCAATCGTGGCGGATAACTTAATCAAGAATCGTGTAAACCAATAGCGGAAGCCGGATAATTGGACTTGGGCATAGTCCACAGGGGAGAAGTCGCCTGCGTCGATTGGGCCGAAGGCCACTGGCGCTTCGGATTGTTTCAGAAGAATTTTGCCGAAGCCGGATGCATCGCCGCCGGGAAGGACTTGCCATGAGGCAGTCAGTTTGTCTGAACCGAGCTTGGGAGTGATTCCGAGCCCGATCCCAATCGAACCAATCGGCACTCCCTTGATGTTTAGCGGATAACGTAACCCTGTTAGATCAGGAGGAAGGTAAACCTCAGGAAGCTCGAAAGTTCCATCGGGACCGAAAGGTGTTCGGAAGCTTTTGGAGGCATCATACTCGGCCTCGATACACCATGTGACGACGGGCTTGCCCAGGATGGAAGCTTTAACACCTACAAAGAAATCATACGACAAAAGAAACTCCTTGCCTTCTTCGTATCGTGGAACTCCAGCCAGGCGGAATTGTTCCGCCTCCCAATCCATGGGAAGGATGGTTGAGGTTGGCCAGTAGGAACATCCTTGAGCCATTACATCTGGAAGATTTACGCTCATTTTCATCGGAAGGCGAACTCCGAATGCCCAATCCAGCTGGAAACCGGCCTTGGCCTCAGCAATCGTCATACAGTGCTTCTTACCGAAAATTTTGAAGCACGCCTCCTCCTTGAAGCTAATCGTATAGTCGATTTGCGGTCCTGAATATGTAAAACCTAAAATAATATCTTCTGACATGGTCGATTGAGGATGTTCAGCCAGGGTAATTGGAAGGGGTTCAGGAGAGGAGTCGGGGTAGATAATCTTAAAGGTCTCTTCGAAAGTATATCGCCTCGGCTCATAACCGAATTCGTATTGCTGCCAGATTCCCGGGTAGGTCTCCTCTAGGGCATCACGGATGGTTTGAGTGTAGTCTCCCGGCTGGACAGAACCCAGTGCTCCGTTGGGCATCCCCTCCTCCACGATCAGGTTGGGCCATTGATCATACCCAGCTTGTTGTGGGAGATCAAATTCGATAACCGTGGTGCCTGTTGTGCTTGAAGAATTGGGGATGTCTGCTTCTGCCCTTGGAGTGAATTGAGCTGGTTCCGTGGTCACCTCATATTCGTAGGACGTGGATGCAGGGGTGGGCAGACCCTCTGAACGCCGTTCTTCAATGGCTCTCCTCAGCGTCAGCTGCAAAGGAGTTCCTCCGTCCTCTTCTGTATTCTTGGGAGTTTCATCTTCGAAGGATAAGGAAGGGGTATATTGGGGGGTGTTTTTGGTGGGGTTTATATTGAGGGATGAAAAACCAAGAGAAGCAATGGTCATTAAGGCGATTATAAAGTGTGAATAACGAAAATCTGCTTTTTTCATTGTTATCCCTTTTAAAGTACGATTGCGGTTAGTATGCGGGTTCCGCCACTTTAATTTGAGGTAGGGACGGAATACTCACTTAGAAACGAATAAACTTCGCGCATACTTGAGCGAAGGCTTTAGGTACCATCTAAAAAGGTATTGGATACCAAATTTATTCACAATTCTAGATAATTAAATTGAGTGGTTTCCCCGGCCTAAATACGTCCAATCCTTTGTATAGCATGAATTCCGAATCCAACAAACATGACTTAAGTCCTATTGCGAATTCTGACATCTATGGATGAATTGGGGGCCATCTAGGATTAACACCCTTAATCAAGAAGTCGCTATCAAGAAAAACGTGGAAATCAAAGATTCTGCAGGTTGACTTTAAAGAAGTAGCTGCCTCACTTTATCTGCTATGTCTTTTTGCATGGAGTATCAAAAGATTACAGAACTTGATCCTTGGATGATGAACTGACTCAGTAGCCGCTGAGCTATCCACTTTGGCAGAATTCATTGAATGGATATCAGATTATTTCGAGGTGGGTAATCGGAAATCACCAAATCACGGGGGTAATGATGTATCAGGGTAGAGGCGGCGATACTGAGGTGCATATTTTTTATTGGGCATTATCGCCTAGTCTGTTTTAATCTAATCTGGTGTATTTTGTCTAGAGTTCTGACCCTTCCACCCGCTTGCGGTGGATTTTTGTGCATGATATAATTTGGTCATTCCATACATCGGTTATCTATGGATATTCCCCATCCTTAGGCCAAGGCACTAGAGTTCAGCTACACCAGCAAGTCTTGATCTATTTGGCTTAACTCGCGGTTGAACCCCAAATGCTCGTAAATTTTGACCTTGGTTGAAATATGGAGTTTTCAATGAATATTGCACAACTTGAAGAAATGACCCTCACAGATCTGCGAGCGATGTCGAAAGATCTCGACATCCCGGGCGCAAGTCGGATGAAAAAGGAGGACTTGATCATAAAGATCATGCAGGCCGACGCCGAACGACGCGGATTGGAATTGCGCGGCGGGATCTTGGAAGTGATGAATGAAGGCATGGGTTTCCTGCGAGCGGATCATTACCTTCCCGGCCCCAATGATATCTATGTGTCGCAGTCCCAAATCCGGCGTTTTGGCCTCCGAACTGGAGATATGGTCATCGGACAAATTCGACCGCCAAAAGAGTCGGAGAAATACTTTGGGCTACTCCGGGTTGAATCGATCAATGGCATGGACCCTGAGGAACTGAAGGATCGCCCCCGTTTTGAAGTTCTCACCCCCATCTTTCCGTTGGAACGTTTCGACCTGGAAACTGACCGCTATACTTTTACCACACGCCTACTTAATTTGGTTGCTCCGATTGGCAAGGGCCAGCGCGGTCTAATCGTCTCACCGCCCAAGGCAGGGAAGACCACCGTGCTTAAACAGATTGCCAATGCCATTTCCTTGAAATACCCTCAAGTGCATTTGATGGTTGCCCTCATTGGAGAAAGACCGGAGGAAGTAACCGATATGGATCGCTCGGTTGATGCCGAGGTCATCTCCTCTACGTTCGATGAGCCGGTAGCTTCGCATGTAAAAGTAGCCGAGATCGCCTTGGAACGAGCGAAGCGATTGGTGGAATGCGGTCGAGACGTGGCCATCTTACTCGATTCGATTACACGCCTGGCACGAGCTTACAACTTGATGGTGACGCCCTCCGGGAGGACGCTCTCCGGTGGTCTCGATCCAGCTGCCCTTTACCCTCCCAAGCGTTTCTTCGGTGCTGCGCGCAACCTTGAAGAGGGTGGATCCTTGACGATTATTGCTACCTGCTTGGTTGACACTGGTTCACGAATGGATGATGTGGTCTACGAGGAGTTTAAAGGTACAGGAAATTTGGAACTGCACCTCTCTCGGAAGTTGCAGGAGCGCAGGATCTTCCCTGCATTCGATATCGAGCGCTCATCCACCCGTCGCGAGGAGCTTCTGCTCGGTCCGGATATCACCCCGCGCGTATGGCTCATGCGACGAATGTTCTCCTACATGATTGGCACACCACCCAACGGTGCAGGGATGGATCTTACAACGGCGACTGAAGCGATCCTTCAAAAACTTGCGGAGTCGGAGAATAATCTCGAATTTCTCGAGAACCTCACCGAGAAATGATCCTGAAAGTCGATTTATTAGTTGACTTCGAAAGCTGAGTCCCATATTATTAGCCATAGTGGGAGTGACAATAGTCCTTCTGTGTTTCAGCCTCTTTTCGATTCAAGGAGAACTTTCTCCTGACGAATTTCTACAAAGCGTCGAGAGCGGAAGGTCCCTGGTTCAATGGCCAGGATGCATGCCTGTTATGAATGATGCTATTCTCGTAAAATAGATGAAGCCTATCACGGTCTTCACCGATCGGTCGAGAATGGAAGTTATTCAATATGCGGTCGAAGCGGGCGATCCGGACTTCACTATCGTCGCAAAATGCAATCTTATGCCGGAATCGGACCTGTGGGGGAATTATGAAACCCTCAATGATGACCCGCAACCATTCTCCGTTATTCAGCAAATGAGTTAATTCATGGTTTGTTTTGTCATAACTTGACATAATTATCAATCTTGACGCTCATCTTGGCACCTGATAAGATCAAATTTATTCAGGAGACACCTTTCAATGTCAGAGACCGATGCTGCACAATCCCTTAAGGCGGTAGAACAGGAACAGGGGTATGAAGCGCAGAATGCTTTTGCAAAGCCTCTCTGGTTTCGGATTGGATTGCGATGGATCGGAGGCCTGCTTGCGATTGCCTTGGTAGGCCTGGGTGTCTGGATTGATTACAGCAACTCGCTTACCAGCCGGACGGAAGTCACGCCAACTGCAGAGCAGATCAATGTCTCAGAAGAGGCGATGCTCTTGGCTGCCCTGCCGCTCGATCTAAGCAAATTGCCGCGTTACTCTCCCGCTGTAAACGAGGTTCCCGCGACCATCGCGCGGCGTACGGAATTGCATACGGTCATCCCCGAGCGACCTCGTATCGAAATCATCAAGTACCAGGTGCAAAAGGGAGATACGCTCTTTGGGATCAGTGAAAAATTCAGTCTTAAGCCTGAGACGATTCTATGGGGGAATTGGTATACGCTTGGAGGGGATCCCCACACTCTCCGGCCAGGTCAGGAGCTGAGTATCTTACCAGTAAATGGTACACTTCATGTCTGGTCTCAAGGGGAGGGATTGAATAGTGTCGCTGAGTTTTACGGTGTTGATATAGAGGAGATCCTCAACTGGCCTGGCAACAATCTTGACCCTAACATCGATCGTGCCAATCCGCCCATCGAGGAGGGGGCTGCGCTGGTTGTGCCGAATGGTCGTCGAGAGCCGCCGAGCTGGCAGATGGTACGGATTACCCGATCGAATCCCTCGGTGGCGAAGATCTTAGGTCCTGGATATTGTGGTGCTGTCTCAAGCGGTCTGATCGGCGATGGGCTTTTCGGGTGGCCAGCTGCTTCAACGTGGATTTCCGGCTATAACTACATGCCCGGCGTACACGAAGCGATCGACATCGGTGGAAGCATTGGTACAACAATCCTCGCCTCCGATGATGGCGTTGTTGTCTACGCGGGGTGGAACGATTGGGGTTATGGGTATGTCATCGTTTTAGATCATGGGAATGGGTGGCAAACGCTCTATGCGCACTTAAGCCAGATCAGTGTTGGTTGTGGGCAAAGCGCTTCCCAAGGACAGACAATCGGTTCGATGGGATGCACGGGAAATTGCACTGGCCCTCATTTGCACTTTGAGATGCGTAGTGATCTTTGGGGCAGGGTAAATCCGCTCAACTTTCTACCTTAGTGAATTTGTTCGCCTCAATAAAGGTTTCACGGTGCGTTTGGACGGAAAGGTTGGATGAGAAAATGTCAGATGATAAAAAGCGGCGGCCTTTCTCAACTGGTTGGTTCGAAACTGCCCTGGCTGCCGCGTCTCGGTGGCTAATACAAACCAACGAAAAAATTAAAGGCGAAGTCAATCTAAAGCGTTTTCTTTGGCATTTTTCGATCTTGCTGGTCATTGCTTTAGGGGGTTGGATGGCCCAGATCGGCTTAAGCCATACACCCGAGAAGGAGAGTGAAGGTTTAAACCTGCAAATCCCGAGATCGGAACCCACTTCCCAAGATCTGAATCAGGTGAGCATCCAGGACCTGCCTGCCTTCGCAGGCGGACCAGAAATTAAAGCCCCAGTGGGACGTTGGGTTGATGTGCATACTGTCCTTCCGAATCGGCCGAGGTTGGATATCATCCAATATAAAGTGAAGGTCGGTGACACGCTTTTCGGGATTGCTGCGAATTTCAGCCTGAAACCGGAAACAATCTTGTGGGGAAATTATGATGTTTTACAGGACAATCCTCATAGCCTGCAGCCAGATCAAGTGTTGAACATCGCTCCCATAGACGGTACGTTACATGTTTGGGCCGAAGGGGAGGGGCTCCTCGGGGTGGCAGAATTCTATCAAGTTGGGATTGAGGATATCCTCGACTGGCCGGGGAATCGGCTAAC
Organism: uncultured Anaerolineaceae bacterium; assembly: GCA_964353875.1. Classification (GTDB taxonomy): domain Bacteria; phylum Chloroflexota; class Anaerolineae; order Anaerolineales; family E44-bin32; genus MGNI01. The sequence goes on from CAYGXU010000011.1 coordinate 30,975, forward strand.
ACCGGATATTAACTTTGAAGAACCGCCAATCAAGCCCGGTGCTTTGCTCATCATCCCTGGGGGAAAACGTGAGTATGTCGATTGGAGTGCACCGAGAATCCCGCGATCTAACCCCAGTGTGGCCCGCATCCTGGGTCCGGGTTATTGTGGGCAAATCTATGATGGTCCGGTTGGAACCGGGGCGTTCATTTGGCCAGCGCCAAACCATTACCTTTCTGGGTATGATTACACTCCTGAAACGAACCATTTTGGGATCGATATCGCTGGCGCCGAAGGCCATGCAATTTACGCCATCGATGCGGGTGTGGTTGTCTACTCCGGATGGCATAATGGCGGCTACGGGAATGTGATTGTGCTCGACCATGGTAACGGTTGGCAATCGCTCTATGCTCATCTAAGCACAATCAACGTAGGCTGTGGAGATGGGGTCTTTCAGGGAGCAGTCATCGGTCTGATGGGAACCACTGGACGCTCGTCAGGACCGCACCTGCATTTTGAGATGCGTCACGACATTTATGGACGCGTAAATCCCTGGAACTTTTTGCCCTAGCTCGAGCGTAATCCTTGGCAAGTGAGGCGTCCACAAGTCGAATTTTGTGATTAGCTATCCCCAAGGGATGAGTTAAGCAAAGAACAAAGCCGACTGGGCTTCCATGTCCGGTCGGCTTTATAGTGCCACGGGTGCCTCAGCTTGGGATACCAGAATCCTTAAAAGGACAGTGGCAAAACAAACATCTCTACTTTTCAATCGATCATTTTCTCAACGAGTATTGACATCCTCAGAAGCTTGGTCCATTTTCATGCTATTGACTAAATATACAATCGATCTTTATCTACCTCTTCCCGCAATATCCGCAGCTCCTCTTCTGTAGGAGGATAATTTTCCTCGAAATGATCAGGGACAATTAGTTCGAAGCCGGTATTCTCCAATACCTGATCCACACTCATGCCAGGCTGGGTTGCGACAAGCATCATCCGCAAAGTCCGCGGGTGATAGCCAAGGATGGCCAGATTGGTGACTACCCGGAAAGGTCCGGTCCCAGGGGACAATCCAGCAGCTTCGCGTGCGCCAGGTCCGGTGAGATATCCTGGCGTGGTGATAAAATCGACCTTCTCGACGAATCGACGCCGGTCATGACGCATGATAGCAATGGTCTGCCAACAATGGGATCCGACATCGTTTGCACCGCCACTGCCGGGAAGACGCACTTTCGGGTGATCATGATCTCCGATTACCGTGGAGTTGAGGTTTCCGAAGGCATCGATCTGGGCTCCGCCGAGGAAGCCGTATTCAATAAAACCGCGTTGCGCCGTCTCGACGATATCGCAAATCCCGGAGGCTGCCAATGCGCGATGGAAGGTTTGACTTCCGCCCACCGCAAGTGGCAGATTTTCCAGGATAGCGCCTGTGCCGCCGAATTCGAAGATCGTGACCAGATTGGGGGCATGCATATGCTGGGCAAGGGAGGCGGCCAGCATGGGGATGCCTGTGCCGATGAACGCAGTGGTGTTATCGCTCATTAATCGTGAGGCGCTGCAGATGAGCAGTTCTGAGGGATTGTAAGCCTGGTTATTCATGAAACCCTCCCTCGATTTCGAATGGCCAAATTTGATAGACGCTCCTCGCCGAGCATTCTCAGATAGGCCTGATGGTCATCCAGATCGTAGATGTAACGCTTTAAATATTCCTGTGTTGTTTCCGGATCCTCTGAAGCTTTGACCCATTCCTTGATGATCTCCTCATCCCGGCGATAAAGGTAGTACATTTCGCCGGGGTGCGAGCCATAGGGAGCCTCCACAACCGCATCCACAAGGTAATAAGGGATGATGGTGCGATCCGGTTGCTGGCGGATCATCTCGGTAGGGACGATCTCTTCGGCGCTGATGAGCAGCCTTTTCGAGGCGCGCGCCAACTCGGCACAGAAACCACTGATCCCATCGATTTGTGCGTTACCGTACTGATCGGCGCGGTGGACATGGATCAGACCCACATCCAGGATCAGGGCAGGCAGCAGGCAAACCGGATCGTTCGTAAAGGGACAACGCACCACCTTGGCGGCGCTGTATTTGAGGGTATCGGTGCCTAACATGGAACGGACGGGGATGAAGGGCATACCCATGGCTGCCGCTTTGAAGCGCCATGCTATCCCGGCGTTGCTCCATTCAGTGCACTTCTCCACCCGACCGCTTTCGACCTCACGCCGAAGGCAATTGGAGACCCCATACACCTCCAGGCCGATATAGGTGATATCCAATGCCTTCACCAGGCTTGCTGCCAGTAACAAATCCAACTCCAGCACCCCTTGGCCAGCGATGCGCAGGTCCTTCTTCCCCTGCCGGACGATCTCACGTGTCAGGGACATGGGGGCGCGCACGCTTCCGTACAGCTCGGTGCCGATGTAATCCCCATCGCGGATAAAGCGTTGGACGGCTTCCCTTTCGGACATGCGCTTATCGACCAATCCCTTTGGTTTCTTACGGTTCCATTCCCGAAAAGCCTTAATATCCGGCGGTTGGATCAGTTCGCCGATGCCTGATTCGATCACTTCCATGCCAGTCTCTCCTTTTTGCACATTTCATGCGGAAAGTGGTTAAATATGGATCATTTGTCTCCGGACTTCAGTGAGTTATTTTAATAGGCGCCCAATAAACGACCATGAGAGATGTATTTTGGGACCATGTATAGACTAGCACAGCATCGAAGAAATCACCATCCCCGCTCGAAAGCAGTTGCCTGGTAAGGGAATGTACCTATATTGCCGGTTAATAAATAGCCGACGACCGACAGAGACTATAGCCCCTTGGATGTAACAGGGTTTGAAAGATTTTACCTTAAGAGGATGAAAACAAGGAAACCGCGGTAAAAGGAGTAACTATTCAACCTTGTCTGCAAATGCGCCCCGCAAAGGTCTTTCTGGTAAAACAAGTCGTTGAATTTGCAGGAAATTTATACTTGAAAGGTAAGTTCGGATTGCAGAACAGACCTTTAGGATCGTTGTTTGAATAGTTACAAAATGGAAATGATCTACCCACGGGTATGCGATACAATTATTTCATTCAATTATAGAATGAGCCGGTTGGATGTGGATCAATCCTGCAGATTCGCCATAAGATTGAATCTTTTAGAGCTGAATGGAGCCCGTTTGGTATGATTGGTTTGCTACGGTTGTACATTATCACATTCTTTATCCTTGGAGCGCCGTTCAACACGCTCGTCGATAAGGAGCATGGGCTTCCCTCTTGGTATGCGCCGGGTGAACAACAAGAGGCGAGCCAGTCGTTGGATCAGTTAATAGAAACGATTGGCTATCCCATTGATGTTATCAGCGGATTTCGATCGTATCGCGAGCAGCAGGAAGCCTATCGGCGGCTGATCTCGAAGGAAGGCTCAGAGCGGACAGAGCAGGTGATTGCGCATCCAGGACACTCTGAGCATCAACTGGGGACAGCCTTCGATCTCGCCTGGCAAGGATTGCCGGTGGAGTTCAACGATCCGCGCAACCAGTTGTTATGGGAGGCGCTGGAGGAACATGCGTATGAGTTCGGCTTTGTTATCTCTTATCCGCTGAAGGAGATCGGCGAATGGCCGTATGACAATCACTGGTATCCGCTCGTCACGGAGTTCCGTTGGGAGCCGTGGCACATCCGCTATATTGGGGTGGAATTGGCAACCCGGATTTATCGAGCGGGTTACCTCGATCCCACCAGCACAGTCTTGCCCCAGGATTTTTATGAACCTTGGCCGTGAACGACATAAGGGTCTTCAAAATCAGGTGTTGCGCGGAGCCGCTCTCCTCGCCATTGTATTTTGGGTTTTGCCATCGTCGGGTTGTCAGGCATCAACCGGGTCAGACAATCTGAGTAAAGTCCTCCTTGAAACGACTGCAGCGAGGACATCCACATCAACGAGCGATTTCCCATCCCCACCTCAGACAGCCGACCCGGCAATCACGGCACCCGTAGCCCCTTCACCGAAGCCAAAGCTTGTTAAGGTCGCAACGCCCGGACTTCTCTTCCCTCTCATCAATGAAGCCGCTCGCTTGGCGCAGGAAAACCATCATCGTTGGATTTGGGACACGTTGATTTCCGATCAGGCTGAGGGTCTTCTGGAGCAGGGTCGAACACAGCTGGCGGTGGTGAATGAGGGCGAGGGGGTTTTTGTGGGTAGGACGCCCCTGGTTTTGGCAGTTCCATTTACCTCAGAGTGGGAAGGGGTTACCTTGGAGGACGCCCAGTCAATCCTGGCTGATGGGCATGACCTGGTGAGTGTCCTAGATTGGTCGCAAAAGCCGCCAACGCTAAAAACTCTGAAGATTGATGGATTTCGCCCTACTGATCCAGATTATCCCCTGCAAAAGGATTGGTTTCTGATTTCTGCTGAGGGATACGCGCAAGCGGCACTCGATCTAGCTCCTTTCGTAAGCGAACGATTCGAGAAAGAACCCCTTCTTCATCTGGTTGCCGTGGGCGATATCATGCTCGACCGTGCCCTGGGGAAGGCGATCGAAGCGGGGAAGAGCTCCTATCCCTTCGAACTGGTGGCTGATCTCTTAGCGCAAGCGGATATCACTGTTGGGAACTTTGAATCAGCCCTTGGAGATGGCGGGCAAGCGGAGGATAAGAGCTACACTTTCCGGGCGCCCATCGAGGCAGTCGATACGCTCAAACTGGCTGGTTTTGATGTCCTTTCGTTCGCCAACAACCACGCCATGGATTATGGTGCAGAGAGGATGTTGGCTGCCATTGCTGCTCTCGCTGAAAATGGGATTGCCACCGTGGGGGCGGGAATGGATGAGGCTGCGGCGCGTTCGCCTCTTTTTCTGGAAGTGCATGGTATGAAGTTGGCATTCCTGGCCTATGTCGATGTGCCTGTAGAGGGGGATGGCTTCGATGCGCAACAGTGGGTGGCGACCGAAGTGAGTCCAGGAGTGGCCTGGGCAGAACTCGAGGTTATCCGAAATGAGGTGGAGAACGCTCGAAGCGATGCTGATGTGGTGATCGTATTGCTGCATAGCGGATACGAATATGTACCAGAACCGAACGAAGTCCAAATTGCTGCTGCACATACTGCTATTGAAGCCGGAGCAGCCCTGGTACTCGGACACCATGCTCACACATTACAACCGCTGGAGTTCTACCGGGGCGGGGTAATCGCTTACGGATTGGGGAACTTCGCTTTCGAGCGTGCCGGAGCGCCGGAAACGATGATTTTAAATATTTGGATTGACCGGAACGGTGTTCGCGAGTTGGAGATTACCCCAGTTTTAATTCAATATGATGGACGTCCGATTCTAGCGCCTACGGAGCGAGCGGATCAGATCATAACGCTGCTCTATGGCCAGACAGACTTCTTTGCCTATCTCCTTGCCCAAGGGCAGGATGAATAATTAGCAGCGAGATAGGTTGGACAGGAAGAATAGGCGGGTAAGGAAACCCGCCCTACGTTTGCAGGGCAAAGTCAGTAGGGTGCTTTTAAAGGTATTCTCGAAGCAAGTGAGCCAATTGCCTGGCCATTTCCTGCGCAGTTCCAGCGATGAACTCCCTCTTCCGTTCACGCGATGAGGCTTGTTCCAAACCAGTTACCGTGGTGGGCGAGCCGGGTACGCCAATGAATCCCTCCTCTGCTCCCAGATCTTCATGGTTCCAGGTGACCACTTTCGCCTGCTCAAACGCCCATGGTTTGATCTCATAGTCCATGAAACGCGGCTCATTGGCAGCTGTCTTAACCGAAAGCACGGCGGGCAGAGGGACTTCGATCCGTTCATAGCCACTCCCGAATTCGCGCCTGCCCAAAGCCACCCGTCGTGCAGGGTCGATTTCCACCCGGCTGATCATTGTGATTTGAGGCAGGTCGAGCCATTCGGCCAGGCCTGGCGGTACCTGGCCTGTAGCGCCATCGGAGGATTCTTCCCCACAGATGATCAAATCGACCGGACCTATTTTTTGGATCCCTTTTGCCAGCGTGTAGGTCGTTGCCAGGGTATCCGCACCGGCGAAATCTCGATCGCTGAGCAGGTAAGCCTCATCGGCGCCCATGGCGAGGCCGATTCGTAAGTAGTGGTCGAAGAGCGGCGGGCCCATCGAGACCAGGCTGATACAACCACCATGGTCATCTTTAAGGCGTAACGCGACCTCCAATGCGTTCATGTCAGGGGGATTGATCTCGGAACGGGCGCCCTCGCGCAGTAGGAAATGCGTTTCCGGATCTACCCGGATCTCTTCCGGCTTGGGCACAACCTTCATGCAGACGACGATATGGAGTTCAGGCATGAGCTGCCTCCCGTTCTCGCTTCAGCTCTTCAATCAAAGCTGGGACGATTTTGGCGGCGTCGCCGACGAGGCAATAATCGCTGAATTCGAAGATGGGAGCTTCCGGATCGGAATTGATCGCCACTACGGTCTCCGCGTCCTGTATGCCGACTACAAAATGAAAAGCGCCGCTGATGCCACAAGCGAAGGCCAATTTGGGATGACCGATCACACCAGTCTGTCCGATCTGCCTTTCACGTTCAATATAACCCTCGTCCACGGGAGGTCGGGTCGCGCCCACTTCGCCTTCGCAAAGGCGGGCCAGTTCTTCCAACATAGCAAAGTTTCCCTCGATCCCCCGCCCTCCACAGACCAGGACCGGCGCCTGCGTGAGATCAACCCCATCGCCAGTGATTTGTTCCAAAATTCGCGTACGGATCATGCCTGGCTCGAGTTTCAGGGGGATTTCCACGATTTTGCCATCTTGCTTGGACGAGGCTTGCCCCGCTTGAAAAACACCGGGCCGGGCAGTCGCCATCTGGGGACGGTGATTGGGCATCTCCAAGAGCGCCAGCACACCGCCGCCGAAGCCAGTGACCTCCGAGATCAGAACCCCACGCTTGAGGTCCAAGCGAAGGTCGGTGCAGTCGGCGTTGAGTCCGGTTCGGAGGCGCACGGCCAGACGACCGGCGAGATCGCGGCCATTGGGGGTCGCCCCGAAAAGCAGGATGCTCGGCTTTCCTTGCAGGATGGCATTGAAGACCGTATGGGCATGGGCTTCGACCGTAAATGGCTCAAGCAAGGGGTGTTCAGCCAGCCATATCTCATCCGCCGAATAGGCAAAGGCTTTTTCGGCCAACGCTCGAATCTCATGCCCAAGCAGGAGTCCCACTAATGGCCATCCGCACTGATTGGCCAATTGGCGGCCTTTGGAGAGCAGTTCAAGCGAAACACCAGCCAGCTTACCCTTTTTATGTTCGAGATAGATCCAGATCGCCTTGTTTTCTTCGCTTACGTTGTACACGGAGGCGACCATCTTCTGCTCCTTTAAACGAGATGATCCATATCGTCTAATTTTAACTGCCCGATCTTTCTGTTTCGATCCATTTTTCACCTGGATCTTTATGCATCTTTCTGCTTGGATAAGGCCAAAGCAGCGATCTCGGCAATGTCCATGACGACGATCTCGGTCAGTCTCTGTGCCTTGATGCTGTCCTCCAGGCAGGCGATGCAGAATGGGCAGGCGGTGGCGAGGATTTCCGCTCCTGTCGCGACCGCTTGCCGCACGCGCAGATCGGAGAAGCGTTCGCCGCTGGGCGTTTCCATCAGCATCCTTCCCCCGCCGCCACCACAGCAGAGCGCATCCGCCCGATGACGCTCCATCTCAACCAGGGTCAGTCCTGGGATTGCTGAGAAGATCTGACGTGGTGGGTCGTAGACCTGGTTCCAGCGCCCCAGGAAACACGGGTCCTGGAAAGTAAGTTTGCGATCGAAGGTCCCTTGAAACTGGAGACGGCCTTGTTTAAGCAATTCTCCTAAGGTTTGAGTGTAATGATACACCTCAATCGCTTGCTCTTGATTAGGGAGGTGGTTATGGAACACATCAAAGCAATGCGGCGAGATCGTCACCAATCGACGTACTCCGCGTTCATGGAAAATGTTAGCAGCTTTTGATATGAGCTCATCGAAATAGGCTTTATGCCCAAGGCTCAAGACTGTCTCTCCACAGCAAGGTTCTTCCTCCCCAAGGTAACCAAAGGAAGCCTCTGCTGCTTGTAAAACCTTCACAAGCGAGCGTGCAATCCGTTGTGCCCGTCGATCATAGGATGGCGTGCATCCAACATAAAGCAGGATGGCATGCTTCTCCGGATCGAACAACGGCAGGTCGAGATTTTTTGCCCAATGGGAGCGTTGGGAAGGGGGCTGCGACCAGGGATTGTTGTTCCAATAGATCGACCAGAGAGCATTGGGCAACCCTTGCAGGACATCACGCCGTTTCCATAGAATAAAACGCAAAGCGCGTATCACTTCGGCAATGGGGACATCACGCGGGCAGGTCTCCTGGCATTGGGCGCAAGCGGTACAAGCCCAAAGCGCCTCGGTTTCCTCCAAAAAGCCCAATTGCGCCTGCCGGATAAGGGTGCGGACGAAGAGCGGTTCATCTCGGACCATTCCCCATGGGCAGGCTGCCGTGCACGCGCCACATTGGAAGCAGGGGCTGATTGCGCCATGGGTGACCTGCATGAGCTCTTCCGAGAGTTCGTCATCGATGATCCAAGGTTCAATATCTTTTAAATCAGCTACCATAAAAACCTCGATAAATATTCCTCTTCCATTTTGCCGGGCAGTTTGCCTGGTCGATGGGACTCCTTGATAATCCTAAGCGTGGTTATTAGATGATGGGATTCCCAACCCTCCGTTTGTACCGAGAGCCCGGTTGCCTGCTGTTTTCATTGGGAGTCGAATATTAAAAATTATCCTCATTGTCAAACCTTCTCTGACGATGACTCCTTTTGCAACGATTGGACATATCGGCGCACGACCTCATCCATCTCAACAATTTTTTCGGCAAATTCCTTCCCTTCAGCGGCGGAAATCCAACGAAGCTGCAGACGATCCTGATCGATACCTTTACGACTGTATTTGCGTTGCCAGTGCTGGAAGCGTTTCCAGGTCTGGCGGTTGGCGTAGTTATAATGGCAATCCGAGCCGGTATCCGTCAGCCGACAACCGCTGACGAGCACCGCTCCGGCGCCTTTTTCGAAGGCGCGTTCGATAAATCCCTCTTCGAAGCGCGCCGAGCACATGGTGCGGATGATCCTGGCGGAAACGGGGTATTGCCTCTTTTCAATCCCGGCCAGGTCCGCGCCGGCATAGGAGCACCAATTGCAGGTGAAAACGATCGTCTTCTTCTCCGGCTCCTGAGCCAGGGCGGCATCTATTTGAGCCAAGATCTGTTCTCGGGTGAAGTAGGGCATATCGATGGCGCCGAAATTACATTCGGCCGCGCAAGTGCCGCAGCCCATGCAGGCAGCTTCCAGGATGCGTACTTTACCCTCTTTCACCGGGCCAGTTTGCTCGATGGCGCCGAAGGGACAGACCTTGACGCAACGCATGCAGCCAATGCAGAGCTCTTCGTTTACCCGCGCGGTGAGGGGCTCCTTCTCGATGACACCACGCGAGAGCAACGATCCGGCTTTGGCAGCGGTCGCCAATGCCTGCGCCATCGACTCGCGCACATCCTTGGCGCCCTGGGCGCTGCCAGCCAGGTAGATCCCTTGCGAGGCGGTTTCCACCGGACCGAGTTTGGGATGAAGCTCCATCAGGAAACCGTCTTCGCTGCGCGCCAATTTCAACTGGTCCGCCAGGTTGTCCTCGCTGGGTCGCAGACCGACGACAAGCACCAATAGATCGGTGGGGATCCTCACGCGTCTGCCAAGCAATAGATCGTTGACCTCCACATCGCCATCGACGCAGAGAACAGCCTCTTGGGGCGGGAGCGCGGAGTCGTAACGGAAGAAGCGGACGCCGGACCTCATCGCCTCTTCGTAAAGCTCTTCCGCCTGACGGCTGTAGGTGCGGATGTCTTTATACAGAACTCTAACTTTCTTGCCCATCCGCCTCAGGCGCAAAGCTTGCCCAATCATGGAGGTACAGCAATAGCGCGAGCAACCCATGTTCGTTGAGCGGGAACCAACGCAGGCGAGGAAAGTGATGTGGTCGCCCTCAATCGATCCCTTTTCCAACATTTCCTCCAATTGGAGATTGGTCACCATTGGTGGAGCTTGATCGCCAGTGAACTCCAACGGTTGATAGGCGAGGGATCCGGTTGCCATGATAATGGCGCCCGCGTCTAGCTCCTCACCATTGGAAAGGTGAGCATGGAAGTTGCCGACGATCCCTCCGATCGTCTCGATTGTTGACCTTAGGTGGAGATGGACACCACTTTCTTCCACTTCCTTCGCCTTGGATGTGATCAGGTCGGATGCCTGGATTCCGGCGGGATGGATCTGATCCAATTCTCTCAGCATACCGCCCAGTTGATCTTGGCGTTCGATCAGATGGGTTTCGATGTCCTGTTGCGCCAGGGCAGCGGCGGCGGTCAGGCCGGCGATGCCCCCTCCGATGACCAGCACTCGCTGGGTGAGGGGGATGTTCGTGATTTCCAGCGGTGTTAGCAGGCGGGCTTTTTCTACCGACATGCGTACCATGTCAATCGCTTTTTCTGTAGCCCCTTCGTGATCGAATTTATGAACCCAAGAACCCATGTTGCGAATATTGGACATTTCCAAAAGGAAGGGGTTCAATCCGGCACGGATGAGCACGCCGCGAAAGATGGATTCATGCGTCTTGGGCGAACAAGCGGCGATCACCACACGCGTGATGCCTTCGCGGCGAATGGCCTCTTCAATCTCAGCCTGGGTATTCCCAGCGCAGGAGAACATCTGGTCGCTGGCATAGACTACATCGGGCATAGCCTTGGCTTGCTCAACCACTTCTTTCACATCGATAATGCCAGCGATGTTGCTGCCGCAATGACAGACGAAGACACCTACGTGTGGCGTCTCGATATTGGGCATCGGCTCGACCTGGAGGGGTTCTGGCCAGTGGCGCTTTGTCAGGTGGCTCATCGCCAGGGCGGCTGCGCCACTCCCTTCGGCGACGCTGTCAGGGATGTCTTTTGGACCGGAAGCGCAGCCAGCAGCGTAAACCCCCGAACGATTGGTAACCACCAGGCCGCCGGCGATTTCCGCGGCCTGAATGAAACCATCCTCATCCAATTCGATCCCTAACGTGTTGGCAAGGTCCGCAAGGCCATCCGGGGGGGTAACCGCGTTGGCCAGGACGACCAAATCGAATTCCTCATTGATGCGCACAGCTTGGTCGGTATTCTCGTAGGTGACCAATAGCTTGCCTGTGCCATTGGGGGCGATGCGTGACGGTCGTCCGCGCAAGAATCGAGCGCCTGCCTCTTGTGTTCGTTGCAGGAAGCCATCGAAGCCTTTGCCATACGCGCGCAGGTCCATAAAAAGCACGCAGACATTTTCGATCCCATGATCAAGCGCTTGATAGGCATGTTTGATGGAATACATGCAACAAAAGCGGGAGCAATAGCGGTAGTGACGTTGATCGCGGGAGCCGACACAAAGGACGAAGAGAATGCTATGCGGATGTTTGCCATCCGAGGGTCGGATGATTTCCCCGCCCGTCGGACCCGCGGAATTGATCAAGCGCTCGAATTCGAGGGCGGTGAGAATATCGGCATGACTGCCGTAGCCGAACTGGCTTAATCGGTGGGGATCGAGGCTATCATACCCGACGGCAACGATGATCGAGCCCACATGGCGAGTGAGCAGTTGTTCTTTTGGCATGAAGAAATTGATGGCATGCGGAGAACAGGCTTGCGAGCAGCGATCGCAGGGCAGGTAATTGGGCGGGATGTTCAGGCAATGGTCGATATCGATCAGGTATTTTCCGGGGACGGCTTGAGGGATGGGAGTGTAGATCGCTTTGCGAGCCGCCATGCCCGAGTCGTATTCGTTCGGGAGGACCACCGGGCAAACTTGAGAGCATTCCCCACAGCGGGTACAGGCGTCAGTGACGAAACGCGCCTTCTGTCGGATATTTACTTGAAAATCCCCTGGTTCACCTTCGAGGCTGATCACTTCTGCCAGGGAGAGAATCTCGATATTGGGTTGGAGATCCACTTCCGACATCTTAGGTGCTTCGATACAAATGGAGCAATCCAGTGTGGGGAAGTTCTTGTCAAGAACGGCCATCACCCCACCAATCGTGGCTTCGCGCTCGACCAGAATGACGCGCGTTCCGGCATGAGCCAGGTCTAATGAGGCCTGGATCCCTGCAATGCCTCCACCGATCACGAGGACAGAATCACTCAAGGACTTTTGCCTCCTCAGGGATGTAATCGTAACCTTTTGTAAAAGCCTCGATATTCAAGGGAATTGTATTGGCGCGCACAGAGGTTTTAATCGCTTGTTCCATGGCTTCGCGTTCGATCAGCTTATGATGAGCAGTTAAGAAGCCGAGTATGACCATGTTGGTGACGATTCGTCTTCCCAGACTCTCTGCGATCCTTGTTGCCGGGATCTTATAGAGATGATCCCCAGGTAAAGGAGTGACCAGGTCTTCATCGATGAAGATGTCAGCCTCCTGTTTCGCTTCGGGGCGAAAACGGGTATAAGCTTCCTGGGATAGTGCAACAAGAACGTCGGCGTTTTGGACGAAGGGATAATCGACCAACCGGTCGGCGACGACGATGTTGGCGCAGGAGGCGCCCCCACGCGCTTCAGGCCCATAAGCCTGGGTCATCACTGCTTCGTATTCTTGATAGATGGAGAATGCCTTACCGAGAATGAAGCCAGCGAGGGCAACCCCTTGTCCCCCGAATCCGGAGATGCGAAATTCTTTTCTCACGCGCTCCTCTCCAATCGTATCGGCTTGTAAGCAGCAAGATTGCGATCGAGTAAGCGGCCAATGTAAATCGGCCGATCGCCACGTAAGTCGATGCCCAGCTCATCCATTGGGATGCCATTGGCCAGGACGCAACGATCGCGATAGAGGATCATCTCTTCCAAACCGTCTTCGATTTGGTTGGATTTTCCGAAACCAATTGGGCAAGGGGAGAGCACTTCAATGAAAGCGAACCCTGGTTTCTGGAAGGCATAAAGAATGTCATCGCGTGTCTGGCGCACGTGCAGTGTGGTCCAACGCGAGACGAAATTGGCGCCAGCAGCAGTGAGCAAGTAAGCGAAGTTAAAGGGGAGCTCGGGGTTGCCATACGGGGTAGTCGTAGTGTGGGCGCCGAAGGGTGTTGTCGGTCCAGCCTGTCCTCCCGTCATCCCGTAGTTGAAATTATTGGTACAGATCACTTTAATATCGACATTACGTCGGGCAGCATGGATGAGATGGTTGCCGCCGATGGCAGCCAGGTCGCCATCGCCACTAAAAACACTGACGGTGAGGTCCGGATTGGCGAGCTTCAATCCGATGGCGAAAGGGATGGCGCGACCGTGAGTAGTGTGATAAGAGTCGATGTTCATGTATCCTGCTACCCGTCCCGAGCAGCCGATGCCGGAAACCACCACATGACGATTGAGCGCGATGCCGGAATCAAGAATGGCCTGTGCATAACAGCGCATGGCAATGCCGATTCCGCATCCAGGGCACCAAATGTGTGGGATGCGATCGGCGCGTAAAATATCATCCAAAGGATGTTTTTCAACGATCACGGCCGTTGCCACCGTTTGCAGCCTCCTTAATCGCTTTGAGTATGGGTTCGGGGGGCATCATCTCGCCGCCAGCATGATGAACGCCGATAACCGGCTGATAGACATGTCGTTCCACCTCACGGATCATCTGCCCCAGATTCATCTCGGCTACGATGAAGGCATCTGCTTCCTGAGCCAGACTGCGGATGAGTTTCTCCGGGAAAGGCCAGAGGGAAATCAATCGGACGAATCCAACCGGGATGCCTTGGGCGCGTGCGTCTTTGACTGCGCGTCGAGCGGATCGAGCGGTGCTGCCGAAGGAAATGACGATCATGCGCGCATCGTCCATAAAATCGGCTTCCGTGAGGATCAACTGCTCCTCATTGCGCTTGACCTTTTCCACCAGGCGGGTGACCAGGTTGTGGTGAACCTCCGGGGACATATCCGGGTAGCCACGTTCATCATGGGTCAGTCCGGTGAAGTGCACCCGATAGCCTTCACCGGCATGAGCCATAGGCGGAACCAGGTCCGGATCCTCCGCGAGAAATGGCTTGAAATCCTCACCCGGTTTCACGCGGGGATGTTTCCGCTCCCAGATAGGGATTTGATCCGCTGAGGGGATGACCACGCGCTCCACCATATGTCCAACGACCTCGTCCGACATAAGCAGGACAGGGAGTCGGTAGCGATCGGCGATGTTGAAAGCATGGATGGTCAGGTTGAAGCTCTCCTGCGGGGACCATGGAGAGAAGGCCACAATGCCATAATCCCCATGGCTGCCCCACTTGGCCTGCATCACATCCGATTGGCCTGGCAAGGTTGGCAAACCCGTGGAAGGCGAACCGCGTTGGATATCCACCAAGACGCAAGGGATTTCCAGCATGACGCCCAGGCCAAGATTCTCCATCATCAAGCTGAAACCGGGTCCCGAGGTGGCGGTCATGGCACGTGCCCCGGCAGCCGAAGCGCCCAGGATGGCGGCCATGCTGCCGAGTTCGTCCTCCATTTGGATGAAGACTCCGCCGACCTCAGGCATCCGGCGCGCCAATCGTTCGGCGATCTCAGTCGAAGGCGTAATCGGATAACCGGCGAAAAATCGGCATCCGGCGGCAATGGCGCCCTCGGCACAGGCATGATCGCCGTTCATGAAATGCTTTCCGGTGAGGACATCGGATGAGCTCATGCCGCTGCCTGCAAGGTGAAGATGGCAAATTCGGGGCAAACCATGGCGCAAAATTCGCAATGGACACAAGACTCTTCTTTATCCAAGGCAATTTCAGGATAGTGATAACCCTTGGCGTTCGTCTGAGAGGAGACCTGCAACACATCTCGTGGGCAAAATTCGATGCAAATCCCGCATTCCTTGCAGCGTTCCGGAATAACGTAAACCTGACCACGCGGGATCACGATTTGATCTAAATTCACAGGCACACGAGTAAAGACTTTCATTTTTTACTCACAATTAACCGAAGGAAGCATTGACCATGATGATCGATATGACGAAAGATTAATTAAGGGAGTATAGTCTAAGTGTTCCCTTACAATCATCCAATTAATTGCTTCAATGGCAGGATAGGAGCACTTGGGACGAGTGACAAGTATCAACTGTCAGGGTGAATCTCGGCGCTTCGTCAGTCTATATCATCTAATTAATAGCGAATTGGTCATATTTGTTTTTGGGGGAGAGAAGCCGGAGTGCATCAGCTTGCTGGTGCGACCAACGGCAAGCCGTTGGATTCCAAGACTCTGGACTGTAAGCAGGGTGGTTCCTCCCCGCTTGTTGAATCTATCTTGCATATATAGCCGGAGTAAGCCGATTCTACAATTGCGGTTGGAGCGCCTGCAAATATTGGCGAAGGCTATCCATCAATAAGAGGGTGGGGTAATGGCGCAAATAGCGGATGCGGTTCCATCGCCAATGTTAATGACTTGATGTGGCATACGGCGATCGAAGTAAATGCTATCCCCTTCTTGGATGGTGACTTCATTATCCGGCAAGATCACGCTAAACCGACCTTCTATGACAACAAGGCATTCCTCCCCCTCATGCGCCATGGGAGTATCACAAGTCGCTTCTCCAGGTTCAAGTTTGATGTAGATCATCTCAATACGCTTGTTTAGATCGGGCGAGAGGAGCTGAAAAGTAGCATTGTAACCTGCGGGCTGCAAGGTGGTGCGTTTATTTTTGCGCACGACTGTGTCATGCAACTCATCGGGCTCAATCAAGAAATAAAAGGCGGGTACATGCAAGGCATCGGCGATGCGCCTCAAACTGGAAATGGAGGGGCGGACGATATCGCGCTCCACCTGGCTGAGCATGCTTGTTGTCAGACCTACAATCTTCGCCATTTCGGATACGTTATATCCCTGTTCTTCGCGCAGCCTGCGGATTTTCGCGCCAATTTTGATCGTCTCACGCGTCTCCATAAAGATACTCCATTATTCTCTGGTGGGGCGATTAAGTGGCCTATGGTTATGATTTGAGCATCACAGATATTGATCAACTTGCCTAGGCAGAAGTAATCGTGACCCTCGTATGGTGATCCTAATTTTCTATCAATAGCCCTTCTATGGGCGTTGTTCCTAATCATTTTATCACCAGCATGCACTTACCCATAGCGGCAAAGTACACGACTCAGCTATCTGGGCTCACCTGCCCAAGTATTGGCTATAGAACATCTGACCTGGCTTCAGGTTTAAGGTGCGTATACGAGTCGCATTGAGAGAAGTCTTGTTTATTCGAAAAACTCCATTGTAATTTTAACTGAAATTAGCTAAAATTTAGTCAGATGTACTGAATTATTTTGCCTTGATACAGCTAAACCGAATAATTCATCAATAGAAATCAGAATAAAACGTCTTCTTGTCAATGGAAGAGCCATCTTAAGGACAAAAATGAAAGATAAGACGGTTGCCCCAATGCTGATCAGCTTGACTCAGGATAGCGGCTAACCTTTGGGATGTCAGCTTCAGCATAGCAGAGAGGATGTCATCTCGAACCTAAACAGATAATTTTCAGCGTTTATTTCCCTAAGCAACGCAGCGCGACCAATTTAAGTGATTGAGTACGAATGAATGAAAAAGAAAAATTTATCCAAGATCTGAGAGTAATCAGTCAACTTTTTATTTTTTCATTGAATCAAATCTTATGACAAATGATAGCGAATTGATCGGCCATTTCGTTCATCCAGCAGGTTAATTCAGCCCGATGCTTTGAGCCACAGCTCAAAAACGAATATCAAAATGAGAAGATGCGATCATCACGCCAAAGAGGTGAAATGGATATTATTCAACTTGCCCACGAAGTCCATGATCATATCGATCGGGAATTTGATGCCCACCTAGAATTGACGCGTCAGATCATTCGGCAGCGTTCCATCAGCGCCGATGGTAGCGGGATCGAAGAAATGACTCGTATGTTGAAATCTCGCCTGGAGCAAATGGGTTTGAAGGCGGAGATAGTAGCGACAACGGGCTATCCCGTAGTCTTTGGTGAACTGAATGTCGGTGCCCCTCGAACCCTT
The DNA here is from genome assembly GCA_964353875.1 of uncultured Anaerolineaceae bacterium. Classification (GTDB taxonomy): domain Bacteria; phylum Chloroflexota; class Anaerolineae; order Anaerolineales; family E44-bin32; genus MGNI01. The sequence continues at coordinate 47,977 of CAYGXU010000011.1, forward strand.
TTGATTTACGGCATGTATGACACCATGCCGGTTGAGGGGGAGCAGTGGCTGTGTGATCCCTTCGAGGCCAAGATCCTTGATCTCCCTGATTTTGGTCCGGCGATCGTCGCGCGGGGCGCGGAAAACTCGAAAGGTCCATTGGGGTGCTCACTCAATGTCCTCGAAAGTTGGCTGGCCGTACATGGGAAGCCGCCAGTTAACATGAAATATATTTTTGAGGGTGAGGAGGAATTAGGTAGTCCCAGCTTGCCAGGATTTGTGGATGGCCATCAAGAGAAGTTGAAGGCCGATGGAGGTGTGTTTCCCTCACTTACCCAGAACCGCTCTGGAAAGCCAGTCTTGATGCTGGGTTTTAAAGGGATCTTGTTCCTCGAGCTTTATGTATGCGGGGGGGAGTGGGGCGCACCCTCACAACGTCCTGCTCATAGCAGTCGAGCGGTTTGGTATGATAGCCCATCTTTTGTATTAACCCATGCTTTATCGAGCATGATTTCTCCAGATCAAAAGCGGATCCTTATCGATGGGTTCTACGATGATGTCGCTCCCATACCGCAAGAAGATGAACCCCTCCTGGAGCAACTGGCGAAAACGATTGATCTATCGACGTTTCTTGTCGATGACGGTGTCGACCATTTCAAATGGGATCTGCCGAGGATTGATCTGCTCAAGAAATATATCTACGAACCTTCGTTGAACATCGATGGAATTCAGTCTGGTTATGTGGGGGCCGGAGCGAAGACGATCCTTCCGCACGATGCCTACGCCAAAATTGATTTCCGTTTTGTGCCCAACCAAAGGGCGGATAAAATCCTGGAGCAGGTCAAGGGGCACTTGCGTAAACACGGTTTCCCGCAGATTGAAGTCCATTTGCATGATACGACACTTTGGGCAAAGACATCCGTCACTGCCCCAGTCGTACAGGCGGCCATTCAAGCGTGTCGAGATTTGGGCGCTGAACCCGAAGTCTGGCCTAACCAGGCAGGAAGCGCGCCCATGTATTTATTCACCGAAACCCTCTCGATTCCAATGACTCCTGCGGGCATGGGTCAGGGCGGAGGCGCTCATGGGCCGAATGAGTATGCAACAGTAGAGGGACTAAGGCAATGCGAGAAGGCTTTGGCATCGTTCATGGCGCACTTTGCAGCGGGATGACTTACAGGTATCCAGAAACGCGTCAGAGCAGCTTTAGAAAATAAGTTGGATAAATAATTATAGGATCTGGATTGTCTCCTTCTTAAATCGGATGCTCTCATGAGGCAAGTGTGAATTTCTCCCGATCAGGCAGGTAGTAAACTCAATTAGCCTGAGATACCAACATTGGAGTAAACAACCATGAAAGAAATCCGGCTTGAATACATGACCTGGAACGAGATTGAAGAAGCGATGGGAAACGGCTATGACACCGTGGTTATTTTCGCTGGCTCGATTGAACAACACGGCCCTCATCTTCCCTTAGCAACCGACACGATTCTAAGCTATGCCCTGGGGGAGCGAGTAGCGCGGAGGCTCGGCAAGGCACTCCTGGCACCGGTCATTCGTCCGGGGTTGTCAGAGCATCATATGAAATTCAAAGGCAGTATCACCCTCTCCAAAGAAACCTTCAAGTCCACTGTGCGCGATATTCTCCATAGCCTGGCACGCCATGGATTCCGACGCCTTGTTGTGGCTTGGGCACATGGAGGCAATGTTCCTGCCTTGGTTGAAGTATTACCCGAGGTGGCGAAAGAGCTCCCTGAAGTGGAGATCCTTGCCCATACGGACAGCATTGCCTTCTTCAAGGCATGGATCCCATTGGCGGAGGAGAAGGGGATCGACCTTGAGCATCTCGGGGTTCATTCGGGAGAGGGCGAAACCTCTTGTATGCTGGCATATGCACCGGAATTGGTCCGTTGGGAGAAAGCAGCAACTGGCTTCTTGGGGGACCTGGTCAATCCGGAAGGTGCACATGGAAAGCTGCTGGCTGAAGGCCTGGATAAGATCACATCGAATGGCATTCTTGGGGATGCTTTACTGGCTGATGCGCAGCGAGGTGAGCAATACCTGGAAAGTCTTGCCGAGCATATTGTGGGAGCGCTTAATCCGGTGTTGCCATGAGGGCATCCTCGGTTTTTATGCAATGAGCTTTAATTCCATCCGAATAGGGTTCTAAAATACTCTTCGAAAGAATGCAATTTTAGTCCCACGAAATTAATCACCCTGGTAACGGAGACGAAGGGTAATGGACGTGGATCATGGGATCCCTCCAAGGATCCTGCGGCGTTTCATCCCAGGCGGGCTCCCTTCATGTGGGAAAATCAGGTAAGCATAAGAGGAGTCGTCTCATATCCTCGGACTCTAGGGGATTCGCCTTTGGAGATAAATGCGGACACGGAACTGCTCCATTCATGTTTTGCATATGCGTATCTTGAATTCACCCTAAAAACTAATCACGCTGAGGCGTCCTTCGGCTTCATTGATAGGGATTCTTTCGTCTCCGCTTTACTCCGGCGCCAGAATGACCATAGGAGCAAGTTAATGCAAATATGATCCATGCCCGAACTTGAGCCTTTACTTCATTGGGGGTCTTTTGATTATTGCTCCAGCTATATGATTGCTTGGCCTACCCCCCTCTTATCCCCCCATT
>CAYGXU010000012.1:0-49593 GCA_964353875.1 uncultured Anaerolineaceae bacterium
GGTTGGGGGGATCTCTCCCTGCGTTGAGGGGATCTCTTTGGGGATTGGAGGGATCGCCTCAACGACCTGAGATACACCCTCAAAGTTCTCTAACACCTCTATATTGGTGAAGCGCAAAATTCTCAAGCCATATCCTTCCAGGATGCGAGTCCGTTGTTCATCATAGGTCTTTCCTTCTTCGGTGAAGTGTGACTCGCCATCAATCTCGATCACCAGTTTCAATTGCGCGCAATAGAAATCAACGATGTAATGATCAATCGGGCGTTGCCTCAGTACCCGGTACTTGAATCCGCGCAGGTAGCCATACCATAGCTTCTTCTCAGCAGGCGTCATGTTCTTGCGGAGTTCTCGAGAGCGTTCTACCAGTTTGGGATTATAGGGGAGGTGGAAACCGGTCGTGACAAGGTTGCGCTCCTGAGCGACAGAAAACAAGTCGGGTTGAGTAGATGGTGGTGGGGGTGATGACAGGAGGACCTCTTCCGGGTCAAAGTTCTCGTCCACCATGCCCAGCTGCCGCCACTCCTCCACCTGCGCCTTGAAGTTGCTGTGGGCAAGAAGTTTTGCCACCAGCGCGACCCCCCTCTGTCCCCCCTTATCAATGGGGGATGAAGGGGGATTGGCGAAGCGGTCCAGCGTGATGACATAGTTGGAGTTGATCACGAACTTGGGCTTGTTCCATATTTTCACCAGCTCATTCTCGAACTGGCTGATGAAAGCGATGATCTTGAAGGCGATGTCTTTGAGGGTCTGCAGTTGCTGGATGCGTGTCTCCGTCCACTCGCTCACGCCGGAGAACATGTACTGGTACATCCACAGATTGAATTGCTCCTCCAGGAACGCTTTGGCGTCCTTGTTGATGAAGTAGTCCACCTCGCTCTGTTTCTCGAAGACGCGTAAGGTGCGCACCAGGATGTCCTCGTTGATCTTTTCCCCGTCCTTCCGCAGAGACTTGAGGATGTCGTCGGTCCTGGTCTTCTTGCCCTTTTCAGAATAGGCCACCGTGAAGAGGAGCGTGCCGTCCTTGCGTTTCTCCTTGAAGGTATAGACGATGTCGCGCTTTTCGTTGGCCTTCTTGTGCTCCAGCGCGGCAACGTCGAAAAAGAACTTTCGACCGTCTACCTCCACCTCCATGCCCTTGAACAGGCGGTCGGTCTTGACGTAGTAGAGCATGTGGGTCTTCCAGAACAGCATGACATCCTTGTCGTCGGTGTAGACCTTCTCGTAGACGTTCTGGTGCAGCGGCGTATAGCGGAAGTAGATCGAACCGCTCTCGCTGAAGTAGCGGTGGAAGAAGTCGTACAGCTTCTCGAAGAGCTCATCGCGGAAGCCAGGGAACGGCTTGAGCGCCTCGTTGATGTCCTGCTGAAGCTTGGGGAACACGCCCTCGGTGTAGTAGCAGGACTTGATCCGCATCAGGTTGATGTATCCGGATTCGCCCTCGATCTTAGCCCCAACAAACACATCTTGCAGGGCATTGAAAAAATTCTGTTCTCTGTTCATTACTTACCCTTCACACTTGCTAGAGACGATCTCGCCGTGGTTCGCAGACAGGCGTCTGAGTTTCTCAGGCGCCTAACTGACCGGGCTCCTGATGCAGTGTGTAGGGGGCATGGCCGTGTACTCCGACGAAGGTCTGTCAGAGGTTAAATCCAGGTCGGCTCCTCGTAGGTTCCAAAGACTTCCTTCAGCACGATGATGATTTCTCCTAGAGTGGTATAGACGCGAACAGCATCAAGGATATGCGGCATGAGATTTTCCGTGCCTTGGGCGGCAATCCGGAGCCGGTCCAGGGCTTGCCCTACGGCAGCGTTGTCACGTGTACGTCGTACTTCTGCAAGCCGTTCGCTCTGCCTTTTGAAGCCGTCCGGATCCATTGCAAGCAGTGGGATGGCAACTTCTCTCTCGTCGGAGTAGGCGTTGACGCCAACGGTGAAACGTTGCTTCTTATCAAGCTCCCTTTGGTATCGGTATGCAGAATCGGAAATCTCGCGTTGGAAGAAACCGGCATTAATTGCCGGCAGAACCCCGCCCAAATCATCAATTTGCTTGAAATAATGACGGACCTGGGATTCCATGCGATTCGTCATCGCCTCGACGAAGAAAGATCCTCCAAGGGGATCGATCGTGTTAGCGACGCCGGATTCTTCGTTGATGACCTGCTGCGTGCGTAAGGCAACGGTGGCAGCGTGCTCCGATGGCAATGCCAAAGCCTCATCCATCGAGTTGGTATGTAGAGATTGAGTTCCACCGAGCACGGCAGCCAAAGCCTGGATGGCGACACGGACGATGTTGATCTCCGGTTGTTGCGCCGTCAGGCTCACACCAGCAGTCTGGGTATGGAAGCGCAAGAGGCAGGAGCGCTCATCCTTGGCAGCGAACGTATCACGCATCTCATGCGCCCAAATACGACGTGCGGCGCGATATTTGGCGATCTCCTCGAAGAAATCGTTGTGGGCATTGAAGAAGAAAGAGAGGCGAGGAGCGAAAGCATCGATATCCAGGCCACGCTCGAGCGCCCACCTGACATACTCCATGCCATCCGCTAAGGTAAAAGCCAACTCTTGAGCGGCGGTCGCGCCTGCCTCACGAATATGATAACCCGAGATGGAGATGGTATTCCATTGCGGCAGGACCTGGCTTCCATATTCAATGGTGTCTGTTACTAGGCGCATGGAGGGCAGAGGCGGGAAGATATACTCTTTTTGGGCGATATACTCCTTGAGGATGTCATTTTGGATTGTGCCACGCAGCTGCTCTGGTCGAACTCCGTATTTCTCGGCAGTGGCGATATACATGGCCCAAATCACCGCCGCCGGAGAATTGATAGTCATGCTGGTGGAAACCTCGTCTAAGGGAATACCATCAAGCAAGATTTCCATATCTTTCAGTGAGGAAACGGCGACACCGCATTTACCGAATTCTCCTTGAGCTTCAGGTGAATCGCTATCGTAACCCATTAGGGTGGGCAGGTCGAAGGCGGTGGAAAGCCCGGTCTGACCTTGCTCTAAGAGATATTTAAAACGCGCATTGGTCTCCTCGGCAGTCCCAAAACCGGCGAACATGCGCATGGTCCAAGTCTTCCCGCGGTACATGGTCGGATGGATCCCGCGGGTGTAGGGGAACTCTCCAGGGAGGCCAAGATCATGTTGATAGTCCAAATCACCGATATCCAATGGGGTGTAAAGACGTTCAATCGGTTCGGAAGAGGTAGTGATGAAGGCCTCTTTCTGTTCTTTGAAATTGGTTAGCGATTGTTGAAGAGTGGTTGCTTCCCAGCGCTGCATGGCTTGCCTGAGTAGTTCTAACTTGGCCTGATCGAACATGGCACTCTCCTATGAATTCTGGTTGAGATTATAGCATGCGTGTTCGAAACGCTCCCAGTGCATGAATGAAAATATGGGATGGTTTGAAAGATGGCCGGCGAGATAAGCATATTTCTGCTGCTAAGATCGTCTGCAGGGAACCCAAGCATCATTGATCTTTGTTTTGATCCATAACCTTCGAAGCAATCCCCCTCTTTCTTGCTAGTGTTTCGAAGAAGTTATATCCAATTTTCGACCTGAGGACTGTCCTCATTCGGTTGAATAGAGCCAGGTTGGATGATTGCCAATCTATACCCGGTTGATTGTTTCCTGCTCTGGTCAGAACATAGGGGAGTGGGTATTCACTTCTTCGTCTCACACAGTTCGACAAGTACACCCTGTGCGCTTTGTGGATGGATGAAGGCGACGCGTTTTCCATCCGAACCCATGACCGGCTCTGGGTTGATGAGGCGAATCTGATGCGCCTTAAGTTGCTTCAGGGCTGCGTCCAGATCCTCCACTTCAAGACAAATATGATGCATCCCGGGTCCACGCTTGCGCAGAAACTGTGCCAATCCGCTGGTCTCATTGGTGGGTTTGACCAATTCCAGTTCCCCCGCTGAAGTATGCAAGCTGGTAACGATGGATTCCTGTTCGCTGATCTCCTCGACGGAACCCATCTCCAGGCCGAGAGCATCGCGCCAGAATCTAAGCGCCTGATCGATATCTTCGATCAGGATGGCAACATGGTGGATTCGTTTTACGATTGGCATAAGAACCTCAAGTCGGTAATACGCACTCTTTGTAAGCGGATCGCAAAAAATCTCAAAATTCAGACATTACCGATCAAGATTTACGCTTGATCGCTGGTTGCTCCTCTCCCATAACCATCCGGTCAAGGGCGGCACCCAACATAGGTTAGAAACGATGGTTTCAAGGGCGGTCAAAACCTGGGTTGAAGGGCTGAAACCGAGGCTGCGTTCCAGGAGGAGACCGATGGGGACAGCAAAAATGATCACCAATCCTGAGACCATCACCGGATGCCGAAAGTAGGCGGAAAATGCCTTCCTCCATGACTTTGAGTCCCGCCGAAGCAAAATCAGGCCGGAAAGATTGCCTCCAATTTGGTCGGACATGGCGTAGAAATAGGGGATATAGAAGCCTTGCACACCATAAACATCGACGCCTAAAGCTCGGCTGATCCAGTCGATCCACCATGGGATGGTCATCCCGATCAATTTCCCCCAGCCATAGACCTCCGCCATTCCAATTTGGGCACGGCGCATGCGTTGCCGAAGCGCGAATAAACCCTCCAGAAGGCTCTCGCCCTCGCCGGAAAACGTGCGTACCAGCCATTGGCCGACTGGACTGCGTTGAAAACCGAGCATGTCCAGGAGAAGACCAAGGATGATCCCGCCTAAATACCCAAAGAGGGTATAACGGATCAATTCGCCGAATTCCTCGTCCCTCTCCTCTTCCTCTCCGTCATTCAGGAGAATGGATTCATCCTTTTCTAAGGGCATTGAAGTTGCCTGGCGAGTTAGAGGCGTTTCTCCATCCAATCCAGCAGGAATTGAAAGACCTGATCCTTCTCAGGCTCGTTGTGAATTTCGTGGTAGCAACCATCCCAGATCTTGAGCGTACAACGATCCCCAGCCTTCTCAGCAAACTCACGACTGGCCTGCGGAGAAGTGATGCGGTCAACGCCGCCATGCATTAAAAGAAGGGGAAAGGGGAAATCCGCGGCTCGCTCCATTAGAGCTGATCCTGTTTCCAACATATCGATCCCCAGGCGAGCGGAGAGACGATCATGCACCAGGGGATCCGTATTGTATGCCTCGACGACATTGGGATCACGCGAGAGAGCCGGGCGTTCAATCTCGTTTGCCATGGAAAACGTCGGCAATAGGCGGCTCATCACTTTTCCCAAGGTGATTTTCCAGGCTGGGGGTTCAAAGCCAGGGCGCAAAAGAGGCCCGGTAGCAATAACGCCTGCCAGCTTTATTGAAGTCGTGTATGGATAGTCGAGAACCAGCGTTCCACCAAGGCTATGTCCATAGAGGAAGAGGGGCAGGTCAGGATGCCTCTGGCTTGCTTGGTTAAGAAACAGCGAAATATCCTTCTCGAAAACCTTCATGCTCTCTACATGACCTCGCTGTCCCTCTGATTTCCCATGCCCTGGAAGGTCAAAGGCGAGAAGAGCGTAATGGTGACGTGTGAGAAAATTGCCCAGATGAGCATAACGTCCGCTGTGCTCTCCCAATCCATGGATGAGACAAACAACTGCTTTGCTCTTTCCTTCGGGTTCCCAAGCCTGGGCATATAATTTCAGTCCATCCTCGGGTAATAGTTCAAAATCTTCGTGTTTCATCGTTATTTTCCATCCTTTTTCTTTGATAATTTTCATGTAGTTGTTGTCGGGCTTCCGTGTAAAGCAGAATGCTTTAATATAACTTGGGGTAAATGGGTTATTTTTCTACAAGATGAACCATCAATCACGAAACCATCTCCACCTCAGCGTTTTATTGATTGCATCATGGTGGTTAATTTGACTTGTTCTTCCTCTTGAAGATCGCGATAGGCAGCAGAATCATAGTAGCGAGAGGCCAAACCCAGGCCAGGTCGCCGGGGCCTCCAGGACCAGTACAGGGCTCCAGATTTCGGATGCGGATCAGCCGGTAGTTGAAGGTGGCCTGATCGAGCTCCTTATCCGAATATAGATAAGGGTTTATCCCGGCCATTCGAGCTGCAAAACCGCTGCCAATTAGAACCTGTCGCAATATTGGGATGCGATGAACTGGATCTACGACTTCCTCAGCGATGCCGCTCCACCAGCCGTCGGGGAGCCATACTTCGACCTCCGGGGAGGCAAGGATGTTTCGGTACCAGTCAGATTTTTTGCCAAATCCTGCCGTACAGTAAATATCTCCATTGAGAATGGCATAGTTGGCAGGTGTGCGGAGTTTTCTGCCCGTCATTCGACCCCTGTGGGTAATGACCATGATCCTGCCGCTCACCTGGGGCGAGAAGTTGACCCAGGAGCCTAAACCTAGGCGCCAGAGAAGCAACATGAAATGGTTAAAAAATTTAAAAAGCTGACGCAGAACATCCTCTCGCGTCGGATATTCATTTCTCATCTTCATCCCCTATTCAATGTCGTTGAACATATTCGGATATTCTCTTATGGAGCGATTCCGCCTGGAAAGGTTTCTATTGCTATTCTACGTCGCTGCAATTCATTTGCATACTTCTGGCCGAGAACGTCGGCATGCTCCGCTGCCCAATTGGATAGTCTTATCAAGCCTGTTGGCGCTGCATTCACATATAGTAGATTGGCCATTAACCCTTCCACTTCCGACCAGGTGATAAAAATATCCCCCATCAATTTTCCGATCAGGACACCCATAGTATACGCAACCCTGGGGGGGAACGGAAGGATGAGTCGATTTCTTCCGATGATTGTGCCAATCGTTTGTACAAGCTCTCGAAAGGTGAAGGTTTCAGGGCCGATGGCATTCAGGATGACATTTTCTTCTTTGGCGCCATGTTCCACAGCGAGACGGGCGAGGTCATCGACATAAATCGGTTGCAGCCGGTACCCGCCGTCGCCGAAAATGCCAAAGATGGGGAATCGGCGCAAAGTCCATGCAATGTTATTGATAAGGATATCTTCCTTGCCGAAAAGGACAGTGGGTCTGAGGATGGCATAGGATAGTCCAGACTCCTGGAGGATGCGTTCAATGACGGCTTTGCCGTGGAAATACTCCAGTGGCGAGTCCTCGGAAGGGTTGGTGATGCTGATATGCACAATCCTTTTCACGCCCGCTGCTTTTGCAGCAGCAAACAACGTCTGTGTATTCTGCACCGCGAGCCCATGACTGAAGGAGCCATAGTTGAATCGGACCCAATAGGTGTTGTAGAGGACATCTACACCATGCAAATTCTCTATCAGCTTTTCTGGTGCATCAAAGCAGAAGGGATAGGCCTGCACCCGATCGCCGAAGGGATTCTCTTTGCTGAGCGAATTAGTCAGGGTGATGACTTGCTCCCCAGCTTCTAGCAAGCGCCAGGTGATATATCTTCCCGAGTAGCCAAAAGCTCCCGTGACAGCATTTAGACGCCCCATGCTCGGTTTTCATCCTCGCAAAGTTCTTTGTGTAATCAGCTCTTTCATCCCGATCACCTTCGTGCAGAGCTCGGGGCATTTCCATTGAACAATTCTGTTGTCCCTCGAGTTCTTCGTCTATTTAATTATAACGGACTAAGTTCTGATGCTCTGCAAGGATCATTAAGGGGAGCGATAATCGAGATGAAGACGCGGCTCCACACCGCCGTTATCGCGACCAGTTCGATTTGCCATATTCTCTGATTTTAATCCAGATCGCAGAGAAGTATGAGTCTCAAACGTTGTGATCAAAATCATAAAACGATCTGTTTCGCATAAAGATGCAGCGCGCCCAATCTAAGTGGAATGAGTGCTTGAAGGGATTAAGTTGGTTATTGGTGCATAAGCCTGTGCTGATTTATGTGTGCTAATGGTATGGAAATCATGGGTACCGGAGAGTGAAGGCGAAATTCGCTATCCAACCATTACAGAAAGGAGGGCATTTGATACTCTCCCCAAACATCCCGTAGCCGGTGACAGATCTCTCCCAAAGTGACATCGTTTTCCACGCATTCAATCAAGATAGGCAGGAGGTTCTCATCTTTTGAGGCGTCGTTCTCAAGCTGATCCAGAAGTCCACGACCATGCTGGGTGTCACGTCGGCTTCGGAGCGCCTGGAGACGTTCCCGTCGTGCCGCTTCTACGGCCGGATCCACTTGTAAGGGCGTGATATGGATCGCTTCCTCTTGTTTGAATGCATTCACGCCCACAACGATCTGTTCCCCGTTCTCAATCGCTTTTTGCGCATGATATGCAGCCTCCTGGACCTCGACTTGAATGAAGCCATTTTCGATCGCGGCCTGTGCCCCACCAAGCTCATCGATTTGCTGGAGATATCGGTTGGCAGCACATTCGATTTCATCGGTGAGTTGTTCGAGGGCATATGAACCAGCCAAGGGGTCGACCGTATCAGCAATGCCTGATTCGTGGGCAAGGATCTGTTGAGTGCGCAGGGCGATTCGAACAGCCTCCTCTGAAGGCAACCCTAAAGCTTCATCCATACTATTGGTGTGCAAGGACTGGGTGCCTCCTAATACAGCCGCCAGGGCTTGGATGGTTACCCGGATGATGTTGTTTTCCGGTTGTTGCGCACTAAGGGTGGAGCCTGCAGTCTGCGTGTGGAGACGAAGTTGGCATGCTTTTGGATCTTGAACGCCAAAGTGATTACGCATGATGTTCGCCCATAAGCGCCGGGCGGCACGGAATTTAGCGACTTCTTCGAGAAAGTTATTATGGCTGGCGAAGAAGAAGGTAATACGCGGGGCGAAGTCGTCGATTGCAAGCCCCGCCTTGAGGGCAGCCCCAACATAAGCGATAGCGTTGGCCAGGGTAAAAGCGATTTCTTGCACAGCGGAGGCGCCTGCCTCGCGAATATGGTAACCAGAGATGGAAATGGTGTTCCATTGAGGCAGATGTTCATGGCAGTATTGAAAAGTGTCCGTTATGAGTCGCATGGAGGGCGCAGGTGGAAAGATGTATGTTCCTCTGGCGATGTACTCTTTGAGGATATCATTTTGAATGGTGCCTCGCAGGTCTTTCAAGTCAGCACCTTGCCGCTTGGCGAGGGCGATGTACATTGCCAGAAAGACCGCAGCCGGGGCATTGATCGTCATACTGGTTGAAACACCGTCAAGAGGGATCCCCTCGAAAAGAGTCGTCATGTCCTCTAAGGAAGAGATCGAGACGCCTACTCTGCCAACCTCACCGATAGCGATCGGGTCATCCGCGTCGTAACCGATTTGAGTGGGCAGGTCAAAGGCAACCGAGAGGCCGGTTTGGCCTTGTCCTAACAGGTATCGGAAGCGACGATTGGTTTCTTCGGCGGTGGCATAACCGGCATACTGACGCATGGTCCACAACCGTCCGCGATACATGGTCGGATGAAGACCTCGTGTGAAAGGATAATCCCCCGGAAACCCTAATCTTTCAAAATAATCCGGATCGGGATCCTGAGGCATGTACAATCGCTCCAGAGGGATCCCGGAAGACGTGGCAAATGATGGCTTTCGTTCCTGCATATGTTGAAGGGATCGTGCCATGATTTCCGCTTCCCATTTATGATACATCTCTTTAAGAGACAAGTTCATCGTCCTCGCTCCTTTCAGCCTTCCTCCTGATAAGCATCCTGTACGCCTAAATCTTCAGGAGTCACCGGGTCAATTTTAGAGAAGAGGTCGAATGTAGCATCCGAGAAGGGCAGATTGCGTTCCATTTTTAGGCGATTGAAAAGCTCAAGGTAGGTCTGATCGATGCGTCGTTCCCATACAAGATTCAACTGCGAAGTAGCAAATTGAACGTCGGCAATGGAAGAACCTTCGATTTCAACGAAGTCTCCAAAGGGGAGTTGGTCCAACGTGATTTCGATCTCTCCTAAGTGGAACACTTGTCGATATTTTTCATAAACTTGTGTAATTTCGAAACCGAGCGCTTCCAATAGTGCCCTGGTTTTTTTGCTCTGCTCGACCTCGATCTCAATCTCCTGTCGAACTTCCGGTCGATCGATTCTGCGTTTATAGGTCAGACGCACGCCATCATCCTCTCGAACCCGAAGGATTTCTCCATTTGAAGCCAAACGGCCATCTGGAGTGTCAAAGCGCCAGTTCCGTTCTGAAGAGCGCTCTCGAACACAGTGTGCTCCAAGTTTGAGCAACCGTTCTCGGATGGGCGCCAGATGCAGCAAGAAGAATTTGGCTTCGATTTCTGTATCATTCCTGGACATATTTTACCCAACCGTAAGTAAGATTTGATTCTGTTCCACTCGTTCGCCTACTTTCACTCGAATACTACGGATGATCCCTTCCTGGGGTGCGCGAATCTCATTTTGCATCTTCATCGATTCGAGCACAATCAACTGATCACCACTGGAGACAGATTGCCCCTCCATGACGCTAACCTCGATCACCATACCTGGCATTGGGGATTTCAGATGGGATTCGCCGGTAATGGTGAGTTGAGCATCTGTCGCTTGTCGTAAGTGATGTTGACGTTCCTCCTCCACTTTAACCAGATAGTGTTGCCCTCGCAGGTGGATTTCAACTCCATGATCATACGGTTGAACAAGGGCTTCATAGGATTGCCCATCAAGTAATAAGGAAAAAATTGGCTGCTCCACAACTGAGCAAAAATCAACCAAATGACACTTTCCTTGGAGGATCAGGTTTCCATCCGGATTTATCTCAATTTCATATTTTTGATCTCCAATGGACGCGATATATCTCACCCTACTCACCTCACCTTGGGCAGCGAAGTTATTCTTTACGCCTTAAGGATGACTTCATCGATGAAATCCTTTCCCTCGTCCCAGCCATTTCCACTGACGATTCGCTTGTCGAGATGGCCGCGCGATGTAGGAAGATTTCTGGCTCTGTTGATGCTCGATCAAGGTAGCGATGATGGCCGCGATTTCTGTTAAATCCCCTCTGTTATCCTGCACCTCATCCATGGAGAATTGCTCTTCGACAAAACGAGTGTCGTATACGCCGAAGAGAAAGGCCTCAGACGCAAGGATCTTTTGGTGGAAGGGGATGGTAGTTTTTACTCCCAATACGCGGTATTCCTCTAATGCTCGTCGCATCCGCACGATGGCTTCCTCTCTGGTCTCACCCCAACAAATTAATTTAGAAATGAGTGAATCGTAATAGGTGGAGATCTCCAGGCCAGCGTGGACACCAGTGTCAACCCGAACCCCGGGTCCGGTGGGTAAAATGTGTTTGTTGATCCGACCAGTGGATGGCATAAAAAGATTGTAGGGATCCTCGGCATTGATCCGGCATTCGATCGCCCAGCCCTTAAGTTGGATCTGCTCCTGTGTCATACAAAGCTTTTCCCCGCTGGCGATGCGGATCTGTTCTTTGACGATATCCAGGCCAGTAACGCATTCCGTTACCGGATGTTCAACTTGCAGGCGGGTATTCATCTCAAGGAAGTAAAAATTATGTTGATGATCAAGAAGGAATTCAATCGTCCCTGCATTCAGGTAATCCACTGCCTTGGCGACCTTGCAGGCCAGATTCCCCATTTTGGAGCGCAGATCCGCGTTCAAGATGGGGGAGGGGGATTCTTCGAGCAACTTTTGATGACGCCTTTGCAGGGAGCACTCGCGCTCGCCCAAATGAATCACATTTCCATGCATATCGGCTAAGATTTGAAACTCGACATGTCTGGCAGCCGGGATGACTTTTTCCAGGTATACATTGCCATTCCCAAAGGCAGATTCGGCTTCTTGTCTGGCGGCATGGAGTAGGCGGGGCAGTTCATTTGAACTTTGGACCTCGCGCATCCCTTTCCCACCCCCTCCAGCTGTGGCTTTGACCAGCAATGGAAAGCCCACTATGGGTGCAATTGAGAGGATCTCCTCATCCCTGAGATTTCCTTCTCCCTCTGTTCCTGGGACAACAGGGACTCCTGCCGCCGCCGCCGTCGCACGTGCGATGGCTTTGTCCCCCATGGCAGCGATGGCGCTCGCACGTGGGCCGATGAAGATCAAGCCGGCTTCTTCCGTTTGATGAGCGAAATCATCTCGCTCTGCCAGAAAACCGTAACCGGGATGGATCGCTTGCGCGCCACATGTGTTGGCAATGGCGATAATTTTATCTGCACGCAAATAGGATTCACGCGAAATCGCGGGGCCAAGAAGGTAGGCTTCATCCGCATAGCGCACATGGGGAGCTTCACGATCGGCTTCGGAGAAAACGGCAACCGTCTTCAACCCCAATTCGCGACAGGCGCGAATAATCCGTACAGCAATCTCGCCCCGGTTGGCGATGAGAACTTTACTAAACATCCCCATTCTCCAGCAAATTCTTATCCACGCTGGGAAATGATCGATCATTATTTTTTAAGAAGGCCAGAACCCGTTGATTGAACGCTCCCGGGATTTCATGTGGAGGCATGTGACCAACGCCAGGAATGAGCCAGAGGGAGGATCCTTTGATGCCGGAAGCGATATCGCGCGCATGTTGGGCTGTGGCGTGTTCATCCTCTTCACCCTGGATGACCAGAGTTGGACATCGCACCCTGGACAATTCATCTCTCAGCTCGAGGGTGATAAATCCGTGCCGTAGCCAACATGAAAGCCACGCTTTGACCAAATCCTGCGCTCGGTTGCCATGTTCGTGCTTCAAGGCGGCGCTGAATGGAGGGATCGCTGCAGCGGCTTCGATCGAGCTAAGTTCGCCTGCCATCTTGGGCTCAACATAGATATGCGCTGCAACCAGGATCATTTTTATCACCCGATGAGGATGGTCAGCTGCCAGGATGATTGCGATCGAACCACCATCACTGTGACCGAGGAAGCATGCTTTGTCGACGCCAAGCACATCGAGTAATGCGATCGTCTCCTGGGCGTCTTGATGTAAGAATCGGGGTGCGAATTCGGGTCGTGGGTCAGAACGTCCGTACCCCCAACGGTCGAAAGTCAACACTTGCCAACCAGCGTGGACGAAGATGGGGATCTGCCGTTTCCAAGAGCGGGCTGAACCGAGGCCATGATGCATGCAGACTACGATTGGACCTTCCTCGGGTCCATACCTTTCCCAATAAAGTTTATGGCCATTCACTTCAAAATACCCCGAGGATTGGGGGACTGAGCTTAAAGGCATTGGGTTTATTGCCATCACCTCACTATCAAAGCGGGATATTACCATGTTTTTTGGGCGGGTTCTCATCGCGTTTGTTGGAGAGCATCTCCAAGGCATTGATCAGTCGGCGTCGCGTATAGCGAGGTTCAATGATGTCATCCAGATAGCCGTGTGAGGCCGCCACATAAGGATTAGCAAATTTCTCACGATATTCGGAGACTAATTCGGCTTTGCGAGTTTCGGGATCCGCCTCTTCTCCCAGTTCACGGCGGAAGATGATGTTGACCGCTCCTTCGGGTCCCATCACCGCTAGCTCGGCGCTTGGCCAGGCCAAATTAAGATCGCCACGGATGTGTTTGGAAGACATCACATCGTATGCACCGCCATAGGCTTTACGGGTGATGATGGTGATCTTAGGGACGGTGGCCTCGCAGAAGGCGTAAAGCAATTTCGCTCCATGCCGAATAATGCCCCCATGTTCTTGAGAGGTCCCTGGGAGAAAACCGGGGACATCGACAAAGGTGATAAGCGGCAGATTGAAGGCATCGCAAAAACGGACGAAACGTGCGGCCTTATCTGAGGAGTTGATATCTAATACACCGGCCAAAATAGCAGGTTGGTTAGCGACAATGCCGACACTGTGACCTCCCAAACGTGCGAATCCTACGAGTATATTCGGCGCATAATGCTCTTGGATCTCCAAGCACTCACCACGATCCACCACCATTCGAATCACATTACGCCTCTCATACGGCTTGCTAGGATCCTCGGGGACGATGTGATCCAACGCTCTTTCGGCTCGTAGAGGGTCATCCGTACTTGAAATGAAGGGTGGATCCTCGAGGTTGTTTTGGGGCAAATAGCAAAGCAGCGAGCGGATCTTCGTGAGGCAGTCTACTTCATTTTCTGCCATGTAATGACATACGCCTGAAGTAGTGGCGTGAACATCCGCCCCGCCTAACTGCTCAAAATCCACATCCTCATGGGTCACAGTGCGAACGACATCCGGACCAGTGACGAACATGTAGGAAGAGCGTTGGACCATGAAGATGAAATCCGTCAACGCAGGCGAGTAGACCGCTCCTCCGGCGCAGGGTCCCATGATGGCGCTGATTTGAGGGATGACGCCTGAGGCGAGGGTGTTACGCAAGAAGATTTCTGCATAAGCTCCGAGCGAGACCACTCCCTCTTGGATGCGCGCTCCGCCGGAATCATTGAGCCCGATGATCGGGGCGCCGTTTTTTAAAGCCATGTCCATGATTTTGCATACTTTCTCAGCATGCACTTCGCCCAGGCTGCCGCCGAACACGGTGAAGTCCTGTGAAAAGATATAAACAAGACGCCCTTCAATCGTCCCCCAACCGGTTACAACGCTATCGCACAGGTATTTGCGTTTATCCAGATCGAAATCGTGCGTCCGATGGGTGACAAACATATCGGTCTCATGAAAAGAGCCGTGGTCAAGAAGAACTTCCAATCGTTCGCGCGCTGTCAATCTGCTGCGTTCATGCTGAACTTTGATTTTTTCCGGGCCGCCACCTTGGAATGCCTCTTGGCGCAACCTCTCAAGCTGATCGATCTTCGCCGACCTGTTCATCACTCCTCCTTTCGAAGATAGCCTCGTATTTGGGGGCGTTCCAGGCTCCAAAAAATGAAGGTTAGTCCGCAAATAGTGATCACCAGCGAGAATGGCCAGCTTCCAAGGGCGTACTCCGCTCGAACCAGAAAGAGCTTATTAGCCCAATACCAGATGGCATATGCAAGACTCCCCCAGCGTAAAACATGAGCTGCCCAGTTTCTCCTCAGTAGAAAACCGATGACTATAACGGCGCCCAAAATACCCCAAGATGCGCCAGTTATTGAAAAATACCAGATGGGCACAGTCAGGGGTAGGGGGGGCATCCCGAAGCTCAATGCCATTCGAATGAAGTAGAGCACCGAGAAAATGGAGGCTCCGATCAAAATCCATGTGATGGTTTGAGGACGTGAATTAGATTTCAAGAGTAATCTTCCCCGATTGTTCACCGCTAGCCAATCGTTTTTGCGCTTCAGCTGCCTTCGCGAGTGGGTAACTTCGATCGATCACTGGTTTCAAAATGCCTTCGAAGACTAATTGCATCACGCGACTAAAATCCTTTTGGGTTCCCATGGTGGAACCGATGATGGTCAGATGCTTGCCAAAGATATAGCGATTATCTATCTCGAAGATCGGCCCACCCGTATTCCCCACAGTCAGGATACGCCCTCCCTTTCTTGCCGCACGCAGACTCATCGGCATACTTCCCGCACCGACATTATCAACCACAACATCGACCCCTTGCTTGTTCGTCGCCGAATAGACGCCCTCTGACCAGTCGGCCTCCTGGGAACGATCGATGAGGACATCCGCGCCGAGGGATTCTGCCAGGGAACATTTTTGTCGATTCGACCCCACCACATAGACCTTCGCCCCGATGTACTTGGCAACTTGAATACTGGCGGTGTTCACCCCACCGGAAGCGCCGACGATCAGGACGCTTTCACCCGCCTGCACTTGACCGCGCGTTACCAGTGAATGCCAGGCGCTGTGAAAGACCAGTCCTGCCGCCGCAGCAGGGGCATAATCAAAATGCCGCGGCATCTTTAGAACATTTCGGGAAGGCACGACGACATGTTCAGCATAGGTCCCTTTCAGTGTCTCTCCCAGCAGGTGCCAATCACGACAGAGATTGTCTTTGCCGGAGATGCATACGGAGCAGTGTCCACAACTGATACTGGCATTGATCACGACGCGATCTCCAGCGGAGATGTCAGTGACGCCTACCCCAACAGCCGAGACCTCGCCGGCGCCATCGGCTCCAGGGATGTGAGGTAGACTCAGGTTCAGACCGGGCCAACCCTCACGAACCCACAGATCAGCGCGATTGAGGGCCGCTGCTCTCAGCTGAACTTGAACCTCGCCTTCCGCGGGTTGGGGTGGTTCAATTTCCCCGTATTCGAGAACCTCTGGACCCCCATGCTGAATGAAATATACAGCTTTCATGGACAGCCCCGATAACGTGAATTTGGATGAGAAGGAACGCCAATCTTTTGTCTTCCGCTCATGGTGTAATTGTGAGATGAACTGGATTACCGGGTACCGATTTCGTCAAATGGATCGATGAAGATATCCCCACGAAAGGTCAGGACTTGGTGTTGAAATAAGCCAGCCCAAAAGGTTAGGTAGATTGTATCACTGCTCCTGTTCTGCTCGAGCATCTATTCATCCAGGATATAAGCTTGATTGAATCCTATTTCCGGATTATGAGACGCGCGGTTCTCTTCAGTGGGAAGTTCTTTGGCTACATTTCCATTTAAAATGATGCAAAAAGCGGCTAATCAATTCATGTGTTTTCCCGAGCGATACAAATCCTATCATAACTACGGACAGATCGGTGGCGAAGAAAGCCGCAAAATAAAATGGTCCTGCCATGGTTCCATATATCCCAGCCAAACGGCAAAAGTGGATACGACATTTTCTGGTCAATATGAAGATTTGCTCATCCATCAATCTGGTAGGCGATGAAGAGCAGGATGTTGTTGCGTCCGTATTGTTCAATGACCCTGCCCTGCGGGTAGATCTGACGGACGAGATCCATTTCTTGCGATCTTTCGGGCAGAAAAATAAAGACGGTCTTGCTGCTGATAGTGAATTCAACCGGTTCTTGTAGGGGTTCAGGCACATCCACCCCTTGTGCCTTAGGAGCCAAATAAGGGATGGTAGAGTGCGAAAAATATCCCATGCGCGGCGGACCGAAGAAATATACGGTCGGTCCAGGCTCAATTTCCTTAAGATAACGGGCGACCGCATTGGCTGTCTCGGTGTTGTTGTCACCGAATTTTTGATTTCCAGAATATTCGACGAAATAGAAATGCGCATCGCCCACCATTAGGGCAATAATCATTACCGCTACGGTAGCCAGAACGAGATATTTTCTTCTGGGGAAAGTCGTTGAGAGTGCATGCATCAGCATTTGAAGGGGGAGGACGACGATAATCGCAATGCATGGCGCGACAAAGGTCAGACGCTGGGCAGCCGGTGTGCTCTCACTCAAGGCTGCGATGGAGACCGCGCTCAGCAACCAGATGGCAATCCAGGTGTACTTCGGTTGGAAGAGCCTCATGATGAGCAAGACGATGCCCATGATAAAAAGGGCAGAGGGAAGCACAAGCAACATGGGGTGATCAGGGTTGTACCAATTACGCAAATTGACATGGGTGAAAGCCAGAGCTGCTTTCTGAAATTGAGCGGCGAGAATAAGCCAGACTGGTTTACCCGTTGAGAGCATCTCTGCCTCCATCCAGGAACCCATGATGGAAACACGCTGGAATGGCGCGCTGAAGTCTTGAGGGTGTTTGATGTAGAAAGAAGCCAAGGGCAGGATTGAGACGAGGATGCTGATGAACATGGAAACAAGTCTTCGAAACCTCATCCGCAAGCCACGCCAATCCCGCATAGCAACAAAGATCAGCCACGCGAAGAACACAGCGAACAGGACGCGAATACTGGAATAGAAGTACTGCCCAATCCCCAGGATCAGGCCGGCTCCGACGAAAGAGAGAGCACCCGAGGGTGAATTCTCCTTTGACCATGCCTTGAATAAAGCCCCCGAGAAAAGGGCGAAAAATAACCCATCCCAAATATTGTTCAAGCCGATGCGGCTGAAGTGGATGTGAAAATGAAGGCACGCAAGGAAGGCGCTGGAGAGGATGCCAATGGTCCTGCTGTAGGTCTTGCGAGTATACCAATAGAGGGCTGGGATGGTTAGTGCTCCTGCTATCATCGAAGAGAAACGCAAGGCAGTAGTAGTTTGACCCAGGATGCGGATGGGGATGGATTGAATCTGGAAGAACATTGCCGGAAATGAGAACCAGGCCAGACCGAAGATGTTATCCCTCGTTCCGTTGATAAATTCCACTGCGCTCAATCCAGCCGATCCTTCGTCGCCGCTCAGAACCCATGGGATGCGCCCAAGGTAAATGCCCCGCAAACATACCGCCAGAACGAAGAAACCGATGGCGATGATCGTATCGCTGCGAGACCAGGTATCTTCCACGTTATCTTTTTGTGATGACCAATGACCCACAATGACAAATCCGATGGCGAGGAGCCAGGTGCTGATAGCGATGAGAGGTTCTAACATCTTTCCGCCATCACCTGCGGCCAACCATGTAGCGAAACTGACAAATGGTGCAGCGATGATCAGGAGCAGTTGTGAAGGACGGACCCCCAACCATCGGCTGGCTGAAGCCAACGGTCCTACAAACCAGCCCACTAGATGACCCCGTCCAAATGCGTGGGCAGCAAGAAATACGCAAAACATCCCCACGAAAGTGTAGATCCAAAAAATCCAGCGCTTCGCCTCGGGATAAGCAGGAGCGATCGCTTGGCCGAGGAATATGAACAAGGCGCTTATGAAGAAGAGAACCAACGGTTCAAATTTTGTATTCGAGGTTTGACTGTTGTTTCTACCTATGTCGCTGTCCATCTGCATACCTAAGAATTGCCCAGAGGGTATCTGACAGGCTCATAGTGTAGCAACCTACTTACCTGAATGCAATCAGGGGTTATGCATGACCATCTTTGGGGGAATGATGGATTATCTAGCTTTCAATGATAGATGGTTCATCCTCTATATTCTGCTTGGTCAGAAAAAATATCTATTTGCTCCAAGGGATCGTTAGCGCAACCCTAATTCCGAACGCGAGATAACCAAGCGCTGAATCTCACTCGTGCCTTCATAAATCTCGGTTATCTTTGCGTCTCGAAAGTATCGCTCAACAGGTAATTCCTTAGAATATCCCATCCCACCGTGGATTTGGACCGCCGCGTGGGCGCAGAACATCGATGTTTCTGAGGCGAAAAGCTTTGCCATGGACGCCTCTAAAGTGAAGCGATTGCCAGTTTTTTTCGATCGCTCTTTTGCCAGGGCCGCCTGGTAAATCAGGAGGCGGCTGGCTTCGATGCGGGTTTTCATATCGGCTAATTTGAATGCAATCCCTTGAAACTGACCGATTTTCTGTCCAAAGGCTTCACGCTCACGAGCATAGGCCAGGCTGGCTTCGTATGCAGCCTCCGCGATCCCGAGTGCTTGCGAGGCGATCCCAATCCGCCCTGCATCCAAGACCGCCATAGCGATCTTGAAACCCTCCCCCTCCTCAGCCAGACGATTTTCGAGCGGGCAGCGATAATTCTCAAAAAGGATTTCGGATGTGCCTGAAGCGCGAATGCCTAACTTGGGTTCGGTCTTCCCTCGACTAAAACCTGGTTTGTCTGTTTCAGCGATAAAAGCCGTGATGCCTCGATGCTTCTTTTCTGGATCGGTCATGGCGAAGACAATGATGAAATCGGCATAGGGCGCGCTGCTGACCCAGGACTTGCGCCCATTGAGCACATATTCATCCCCTTCTCGTATGGCACGGGATCGCATTGTAGCCGCGTCGGAGCCGGACATGGGCTCCGTAAGAGAGTAAGCTCCCACGGCCTTTCCGGAAGCGACGGGTTTCAAATATTTTTGCTTCTGCTCCTCTGTGCCATAGCGCAAAATGGCATAACAAAAGAGGGAGTTATTGACCGACATGATTGTGCCATGAGCCGCGTCTGCCTTACAGATCTCCTCCAGTGCAAGTACGTAGGAAAGCGTATCCATCCCAGCGCCGCCATATTCCTCTGGAACTTCAATTCCCATGAGTCCCATCCCCCCCATTTTACGGATGGTGTCGATCGGGAAATCGCCACTTTCGTCGAACGCGGTAGCAATGGGAGCGATCTCGTTCTGTGCGAAATCCCGCGCGGCTTGACGAATCAGTTCATGTTCAGGGGAAAGCTCGAGGCAGGGGCCGGTTTGAGGGCTTTCTGAGATAGCCATTTTATCCTCCAGGACGCGTTTCGCGAGTGATGATTTTGGATTATAGCATGTGGACTGAGGGAATGCCCTTGCGAGAGAGAAGAATCGGGAATGGCGATATCTTCCCTCAGGTCAGTATAGGGTTCGGCTTGCATGTATCATTTTGAGACATCCAACTTTGACCATCCATGGCTGAACAGGTACAATCACGGAGTATGAAAGATTTAGGAAGGAGAGCGTTCCGTGCCGGATGAAATCACTCCCGAGATTTTTCGACACTTAGCCGATCTGGCCGCACTCGAAATGGATGAGCAGGAGGCGGAATACCTACGGGCAGAATTGAATAGACAGCTTAAAGCCATTCATGAATTAGAAGCTATCAAGTTTAGCGCCTCCACCATGATCACTTCTCATGGTGTGCCCTATACCCCAGAGATCAGTGCCCCATTACGTCAGGATGAAATTATCCCTTGCGAAGAAGCGAAGGATATCTTGGCTCAAGCGCCTGAATTAGAAGAAGGTTATATCCAGGTTCCTGATATCCCCTCCGAGGAGTTGGAATGAAGGACTCTTTCTGTGATCTCCGTGCTGTCGATATTTCGCATCAGGTAAGACGAGGGGAACTATCGGCCGTTGAAGTGCTTGATGCCGCGCTTTCCAGGATTGAAGCGAAAGAGGGCCGGCAGCCTTTAACCGCCCCTTATCAGTCTGATCCTGCGGATCTGGAAAAAGTCCATGCCTATATCACAGTCACCAAGGAAAGGGCGCGTACGCAGGCAGAGGCAATCGATCGGAGAGTGAGTCAGGGTGAAGATCCGGGGCTATTGGCCGGCGTCCCTCTGGCGGTGAAGGATATTTTTTGTGCGCGAGGGACGCCTTCGACCGCTGGCTCGAGGATCCTGGAGAATTTCGTCTCGCCTTACAGCGCTACACCGGTTGCACGGTTGGAAGAGGCTGGGGCAGTTACCATCGGCAAAGTCAATCTGGATGAGTTCACCTTCGGTTCCTCCAACGAGTCCTCCGCCTTTCTACCGCCGGTGGGGAATCCATGGGATCCCACCTGCGTCCCAGGGGGTTCTTCCGGTGGGAGCGCGGCGGCGGTCGCTGCAGGCGAGGCAGCTATTTCCGTGGGGACAGATACCGCCGGTTCCATCCGCCAACCGGCAGCCTTCTGCGGAGTGGTAGGTTTGAAACCGACTTATGGCCGCGTATCCCGTTATGGGCTGATCGCTTTCGCTTCCTCATTGGATTGCCCTGGACCGGTGGCACGAAATGTTACCGACGCGGCTCTCGCATTGAGAGTCATGGCAGGGCCAGACCCTCATGATGCAACCGCAGCTCTTGTGGCCGTCCCTGACTATTTAGCCGAGCTCGAGAAGGGAGTGAAAGGATTGCGTATCGGCCTCTCTCCCGATTACTTCACATTGAAATATCCCGATCCAAAGACGGGTGAATTGCGTGAGCAATCGATTACGAAAGAGATCGAGCAGGCCGTCTACCGGACCGCCGAAGTCCTATCTGCGCAGGGTGCGGAGATCATTGAGGATATCCCCATGCCCAATACGAGGTATGGGATTCCCACCTATTTTGTGATCTCGCGCGTGGAGGCCGCTTCCAATCTTCATCGCTATGATGGGGTTAAGTACGGCTATCGTTATGATGGTGATGTGAGCGACTTACGCCAGCTTTACCGCGAAACGCGTGCCCGCGGTTTTGGTCCTCAAGTAAAGCTGCGCATTTTAATGGGGATGTACGTCTCGGCTGAGCAGTACGAGAAGGGATATTATGAACGTGCGTTGAGAGTGCGCACATTGATACGTCAGGATTTTGAGCAAGTGTTTGATCCCCAAGGGGCATACCGATTGGACTGCCTGCTGACGGCCACAACACCGACGACAGCATTCAAGATCGGAGCAGTGTATGGCGATTCGGTGTTAATGCAATATGCCGATTTACTCACGGTCTCAGCCAATCATGCTGGAGTTCCCGGACTCTCCATCATGGGAGGGTTGGATCACCAGGGATTGCCAATAGGGATTCAGTTTCTCGGCGCGGATTTCTGCGAGGCAACCCTTTTACGCGTCGGCCGGGCGTTTGAATTGGCAACTGAAAATGCCCCCTGGAGGCAGGCCAAACCAAAGGTGCTCCGGGCGGGATGAGTTGTGCCCATGTTGATATACGAACGGCATCTTGAGATAACTGACCCTGAAAAAGCTCAGCATCTCGATGAGCTCTTCGAACTAACCATCAACCCTAGATGGGAGATATCCCCATCATGAGGAGATACTCGTGCAGAATTTTGAGAGCGTTATAGGGCTTGAGACGCATATCCAGGTGAACACCAAGTCGAAAATCTTTTGCGGCTGTAAAGCGGATTCTTGGGAAGATCCGCCCAATGCAAACATTTGCCCTGTCTGCACCGGACTGCCGGGTGTACTTCCCACGCTCAATATTAAAGTAGTTGAAAAAGCGATCCTCCTTGCCACGGCGATGCACGTGGAGTCGATTCAACCGATTTCGTTTTTTGCCAGAAAGAACTACTTTTATCCCGATTTGCCCAAGGGCTATCAAATTAGCCAATATGATGAGCCTTTGGCTAGAGGCGGTTATTTGGATATGGTTATGCCTGATGGAGAAGTCCGCCGGGTGACGATTCACAAGCTCCATCTTGAAGAAGATGCCGGTAAGACGGTCTATCAAGGCGGCAGGCGACTGATTGATTTCAATCGTTGTGGCGTGCCTCTGGTGGAAATGGTTACAGGACCTGATTTGCGCTCGGCAGACGAGGCCGCACGATACTTGATTCGCCTGCGTCAACTTTTACGTTGGTTGGGGATCTCGGAAGCGGATATGGAGCGAGGACATTTACGTTGCGATGCCAATGTTTCTATTCGCCCCATTGGCGTTGACTACCTCAATCCGAAAACTGAAATCAAGAATGTGAACTCAATTGAGAACCTGCGTGCGGCAATCCAGGCGGAGATCGAGCGCCAGATCCGAGAGGTCGAAGCTGGACGCACCATCGAAGCATGGACGCTTAATTGGGATGAAGACAATGGGACTTTGCGGAAAATGCGCTCGAAGGAAACCGAAGCGGATTACCGTTACTTCCGTGAACCGGACCTCCTGCCCATTCGCATTGATGAAACCTGGATGAAGCAACTCCAATCTGGCATGCCTGAACTTCCACTCGATCGCCGAGATCGTTTTATGCGACAGTACGGATTGCCTTCCTACGATGCGGAGATCCTGACGGAGGAACGCAGCCTCTCTGAATATTTTGAAACCACAATTAAGGCATTTGGTGGAGAGCCTAAGGCAGTCTCCAACTGGATGATGAACGATGTCTTACGCCTGATCCGGGAGCAGGCCATGGTTGCCGCCAATCTCCGAATAAAACCGCCCCAACTAGCGGAGATCATCCGTATGGTGGAGGCAAAGACCATCACCGGAAGCACAGGCAAGGACTTGCTCGATAAGGTGCAGGCAACCGGTCAAGACCCGCAGGAGATCGTTGAAAAAGAAGGCCTTAGACAGGTCTCCGATGAAGACATGCTGCATTCTATCGCAGCCGATATCATCGCCCAAAATCCGGAGCAGGTGACAGCCTATAAAGCCGGTAAGATCACACTGATTGGATGGTTTGTCGGTCAAATGATGCGTGCCACAAAGGGCAAGGCTGATACTCAATTGGCGCGCCGGATCCTGGAAGACCTTCTCAGCAAGTAGAGGCTGCTTGAACAAGATTGATCTCGTCATATACCCCCCGGTCCGGTTTACTGATAATATCGGGTTGTCCTTTATCGATCACTCGATTCTCGAGAAGCTGATGCTTTGCTTCGACAGCGCAGGAAAATGCTGGAAGAGACGCTTGAGCAGGCTCTAGATGCCCCATAGCACCACGGGTGCCTGCAATGGGTGGTTGAAGCATCATCAGTACCATTTGAAGAACGAAATTACCTGGCTCGATGAAATCCTCGCCCGTCTCGATGAGATCCAGAAGGAGTAAGAATAACGATGAAGCATTCCGCAACCTTCCAGAAACGCGTATACAACCTCTCCGGTTTTCTCGAGGATGTGCGTGGGGCATTTCGGCAGATGACTGGCCTGCGCCGAGCCACTGGTCAGAAACGCATCAGCCAGGCTTTTGCTGAACGGATCATGCTGGCAGTCACGCAGGTGAACGATTGCCGTTACTGTCGTTTTGGTCATAGCCGAGCAGCACTGGCGGCGGGAGTGAGCCAAGAGGAGTTAGACGATCTATTGGCAGGGGAATTCGACTCTCTCCCACCTGATGAGGTTGTTGCTGTCGCCTTTGCACAGCACTATGCCGAGCAGCGAGATCATCCCGATCCGGCAGTGTGGCAACATCTGGTGAATGTTTATGGAGATGAGACAGCTCATCAAATCATGGCTCATATTCGTATGATCACCATGGGGAACTTATTGGGGAATACTTTTGATGCCATCCTGAGTCGTTTACGCGGCCGACCGGCGCAAGGGAGTCATTTCTATGAGGAAATCGCCGTGCTTATCCTGGCTCTCCTGCTTGCGCCGTTGGCTGCTATTGCGGTTCTCTACTCTTCGATCAGGCGGCGATCCATATTAACGAAGGGTGAGGCCGGATGAGAAATAAAGGTGATGTATCCATCCGTTTGGGAGCAGAAAATTATCAGAAGGCCTCCTATCCATTAGGGTTGAATTATTTCAAGTAACGCCGAATTTTTCTTGATTGAACGGAGGCTGCAAACAGAAGTGCCGAATTGTGGCCAGGTGTTCCATCACCTCGAAAGTTTCAATGTGCTATTCTCAGCATCGGTTCTTGATCGAATCAATTCAATGATCTCACCCAACCGTGACCTTCATTTACCCCTTTTATATCGCGCCCATTACACGGATTTCAATCTTGGCATTCCCCCATTGTAATTTAAACCAATGAGAGCCCCGGTCACCTTTGTTATGGCCACTCCGGTTTGGGCTGAACAAACCATCGGGATGGTTAGGGCATATGCGGTAGGATCAGCCTAATGGCTATCTAAGCCCCCACGCTTAAAAGGAACATCAAGGCATACACAGGATCCAGCAGCTGTTCACCTCAACTGAGGGAAGGTTCGCGACTGCCCGAATAACCAATAACCAAGGAAATTAGAGGTAATCAAGGATCCAGATAATGATAGTCGCAAGTCCAGCGAAGAAGAATCCGCCTGCTGAGACCAAGTTCTGTGTTTTCGTGTTGTTGTTAACGGTCTCCAGATAGCTATTGAATTCCTTAATAAACTCCTCCATGATCAGGAAAGACTCAGGAGGTTCCTTATCCGGTTCGGGTTTTCTGCGGATGAAAAAGGGGCGGATTGCATTCTTGGAGTTGTTCCAATAGGCGTATCCTAGATAGAAGAATACCGCCGCGAAAAAGAACCAAACAACATTAATCATTTGTACCCTCCACCGTGACTGTGGCTGATCAGCCATCCATGGTGAAAATGTACAACAGAAATGAAAATTTGACAATCGGGGTGGGGCGAAAAAAACGGGAATAATGGGAAGGAAGTTTATCGAACGCGATATGTTCCTCATCTGCCCAGAGCATGTCTTTTAAGTAGTCTGAAATGATGCCGCGGAGTCGTTCTTGTGAGAGCATTATTGTCTTAGAGGCGCAACTGCCAGCCGCAGTTCGGTTGCGTATTGCGGATTATCTCGCTGCGGTTTGTTACTGATCAGGAATGCCGAAGTCGTCGCGCCTGGCGTCGATCCTGTTGCTCATGTATCTCTCTTACCAGGCCGACCTTTTCGTCAATGGCCACTTCCAGCCAGCGCAATCCATGAGTAGCTTCAGCCAGCGTGGGCGCTCCATAAGCCCCGGTGAGTGTGTCGTCCTCCCAGGGCGGGTTAGCGATGAGTGCACCGGTTTCTAGCCAATCCATAAAGTAATTGGGAGTCGAGATGAAGTTGGTTTCATCCACGGCGCGATCCATGTGGACACGTTCGGGGCAAAGATGAAGCATAATGGAAGTCTCAAGCTCACAGGCATGCCCCATCCCGCCGCGTGGTGAGCGCCGCAATTGCTCGAGGGAGCGCGCCCCCTCCTCACTCGATAGGTACAACCAGGAAGTGGCGCAGAAAACTTGTGGATGTCTTTCACCCGCCCACTTGACCGCGTTAACCAGGTAAGAGTGATTTCCGCCATGTCCGGTCAGCAAGTAGATGCGATCGTATCCGAGCCGAACGAGCTCTGCCAAAACAGCCAGGATGAAATCCTCCATGGCGCGGCCGCCCAGTGAAAGAGTCCCCGCGAAGGATGAACGATGGGTGCTGACACCATAGGGGAGTACGGGGAGCAGAGTGGTTATTTTGGGCAGGGACTTGTGTACCCCTTGAGCGATGGCTTCGATGATCCTTGTATCGGTGTCAAGCGGGAGATGAAGACCATGCTGCTCGGTGTGACCGATCGGTATCAGCACGACTGTCGGCTCTGTCGAGCGGCTTAAGTGTGTTGGTGATGTGCGTGCAACTCGCAGGACCGGAAACGGGAGCGTGGGGAGGCGGTCCTCTACCCCCGCAACAACCGATAACCGTGACCAGCCCTCTTCTTTTAGACTTTCAAACAGGCCGTGTAAGATGACTTCAAGCGCCTCAGGCCTAATCGATATGAGGCTCCCATCCCAGCCATAGGGGAAGGGGGGCAACAGTAATGCTTGCTCCCTTTCACCCAGATGACCAGAGAGAGCGTTGAGGTCGAGTCCCTCCCCCATGGGTAATATCAGAGACAGCTCATGCGGAAGGGCAGCGATCTCAGGCCAGGTGAAGTCTACGTAGTGACGAAACATGGTGCGCTCCAAGATTCTCTCCTGGATTAGGTGAGATGATCAATCACATCCTTAGCAAGTTTTCCCCGTCAAAGCCTTGATCAATATCTTCCATACACGTACTTTATTAAGGATGTCATCATCGAAATCCCATTCGCGCCCCGAATAATGGTTCATAATTTGGTTAAGGGCGAAAATCTTCTCGGCAGGCTGAATCACTTCGTGAATGGTCCCAAAGCCGATCACGCTCTCATATGAAAAAGACCACTTACAGGCGCTCATGTCATGACATCGTAAATGCACGTTTCTTTCAACCTCGAAGCAGACCCGGCTGTTGGCTTCGAAATAGGCGATCTTCTTACCTGCTTGAGCGGTATGGACATAGATCGATTCGCCGTCATAGCCAAAGGACATGGGCACCAGGTAGGGAGAATCTTCTTTGGATAACGCCAGTCGACACACATTGCTATCATGAATGATCTCATCGATCTGCGCTCGACTGGCGATTTCTTTATCTTTTCTTCTCATTCGCCTTATTCATTGCCGGATGCATGTGAGATGAACTTTCAAAGCAACGATCCTATTGATTGAAATCGTAGCTGTTATACCCGCTTTCTAGGCGTGCAAGGGGGATGGTCATGCCGCCAATGACACCCCTCATCAGCGTCCAGGTTCCAGAGTCTTCAGAGAGGCACACGTATTCCCTGGCATTGATCCAGCGGAAATTCGTGCCGGTGACCAATAGAGTCGGGTACATATCCTCCGCACCTAGATAGAGACTCATCGGATCAGTGAAGCCGTAAACGAAATGCTTCCCATCCGGAGCCCAACTGCCCCAGTGCACTTCCCCACTCGTGTAAATCATCTCCTCCATGCTGAAAAGGTTGGCGATATAGAGGTCATCCGATCCATCCACTGCATTTTGACGTATGAAGGCGACGCGGTCGATTTGGGGTGAAAGCGTGGAAGAGGAGAACACTTGCGGGAAGTAGAAATCCCCGGGGATCACGCCAAGTACGCTCGCCTCACTGCCATCAGCCGGGATGGCCCAGATCGTTCCGCTGGTGGAATCCACCAAAGGATCTTCCGATGGTATGGCCACGCCCAAAAAGCTGGAATCGGGTGACCAGACCGGTTGAGCGTAATATAAGAATTCGCTGTATGTGATTACCGGTGTATAGGTAACGGCGTTCTTCCTGATTGGATCGCCATCGGCGCTGATCAGGTCGATGCTGTCCGGTCGGATGAGGGCTATTTTTTGTCCATCAGGTGAGAAGAGAAATTGCCCTCCTTGGCCTGGCGGAAGGACGCGGGTCAATTCTCCGCTGTCAGTGTCGATCCGTAGCAAGTCATCATGTTGTCGACCACCAATCTCTTGGAAGAGTTCCATCGTGTTGAAAAACAGATCGTAGGTCCCAGGCAGAAAGCCGATCCGGCTGATCTCGAAACCGGCGGTCTCGACGCCTGAGGGGTAGAGTTCATTGATGTCATCCGCGCTGAGCAGTACGGTCTCGTCACTGCCATCGGAATTGACCGAACGCAGTTCAGTCCATGAATAATCGGGCGCTGATCGAGTGAAGGCCATTTTCATCCCGTCAGAGGAGATGACTGTCCAGGTAGCCCCACCGCTGTTCGTGATTTGAACGGGAGGATTTTCGCCTTTAATCAGCCAGAGATTGCCACCATTAACGTAAATAATATGCCTCTCCGTTGAAACAGGAGGCGGCAAAGTTGGAGCAGATGTTGGCTGGGAAGAAGGGCTCGGGACGAGATCATGGGACGCCTCCGATGGGCTAATTTCCGTCGTCCCGGCGATCTCCTCCGTCCCTCCCAGGAATTCTTGAGCAAAGTTGCAGGACAACAGGAAGCTACCTAGTATAAGGAATGTTAGTATTTTCTTAATTCTGTTCATACTTATCCTCCACATGATGGTCGAGGTCTATATACGGCCGCAGGATTATTTTCGCATAATTCCACTTCCACGGTTGTGTTTATGGTGGTGATTGGTTTGTAATCATTGGATAAATGGGATAGTAAGGTTTCGGTATCCGAAGATCTCCGCAGTTCAAAGATCTGCAAGTGCGGATAGAGTCTGTCCCCAATGATCTTTCGATATTCCCTCTCCCGCCTATGGTGTGTTCGGATCACCCACCATAGGATGGAGTCCTTATCAAAAACTGCCTGTCGCAGCGTTTCATGATTACCAGAAAAAAGCCTTTCTTTTGTAGTTACTCTTTTTAACGTACGGTCTATCGCCCTCCAAAATACTTTCGCGAAAGGGTAATTGAGCCATAGTAGATATGTTGCTCTCGGCAAAATGATGTCCCTGACTTTACTATAGTTTCCATCGATCACCCAATTCTCGTGCGTCACTACGGCTTCAACTGCCTGGCGGAACTCATGAACGGGCTTGGCTGACCAATTAGGTCCCCAATAGAGTGCATCCAATTCGATGTGCGGGATTTGTAAGGCATGGGCGATGCGCGTCGAGAGCGTCGTCTTTCCCGAGCAACTCGTACCGACCACAGCTATCCGCAGCATCCGTCATTCCTATCGAATTTCACGATAGTCCTTCCTCTTGATGTGGACTAGTCGAAGATTATAGCTCATCCATGAGAACAAGCCAGACCCTTCATGGCGAAATGTACTCGTCTCCAAGAGAAAGCCGGATGGAGCATTCCTGCCTCCATCCGGCCAGTAGGTAGGTGGGTAAAAGCCTATTCGTATTCGTAGAAGCCTTTCCCGGCTTTGCGCCCCAGATAGCCAGCATCGACCATCTTGCGCAATAACGGAGCCGGTCTGTATTTATCCTCCCCGAGATCGCGATGGAGCACTTCGAGCACGTTGAGAATGACATCCAATCCGATTAAGTCAGCCAGGGTGAGCGGACCCATAGGATGGTTCATCCCAAGTTTCATTACCGTATCGATCGCTTCACGTGTGCCAATCCCCTCCTGCAAGGTGAAGATGGCCTCGTTGATCATCGGACACAGGATGCGATTAGAAATGAAGCCAGGTGAGTCTAACGCTTCCACCGGTTCCTTGCCCATCTTCCGGCCCACTTCGATTGTGGTAGCTACTGTCTCGACTGATGTGCCCAATCCGCGGATCACTTCCAAGAGTTTCATCAACGGGACCGGGTTGAAGAAGTGCATCCCGATCACTTTCTCCGGCCGTTTTGTAGCTGCGCCGATCTTGGTGATGGGGATCGAGGAAGTATTGGATGCCAAAATAGCGTCGTTCGGTGTCAGCCGGTCGAGTTCTGCGAATAGATCTAATTTTATTTTAACTTCTTCACTTGCCGCCTCGATTACCAGGTCCGCCTCGCGCACCGCTTCAAGGTCCAGGGAGGTTGAGATCGCCAAGGCCGCCGATTTCTGTTCCTCGGAAATGATGCCCTTGGTGAGGAATTTCTCGACCGATTTGGCGATAGTAATTTTCGCCCGTTCAATTGCCTCAGGAATCACATCGGTCAACCTGACCTGGTAACCAGAGATGGCAGCAGTTTGAGCGATGCCGTTCCCCATCGTCCCTGCCCCTACGACGACAATCTTATTAATTTCCATGTTGATTTCTCCCAATGGTTCGGTACGTGGGATCGAGAGGATTACCTTTTACCATAAATCCCCTCTACTCCAATTCAACGGCCATGGCAACCGCCTCACCGCCGCCCAGGCACACCGAGGCGATGCCGCGTTTTAGGCCACGATCTTTCAGGGCGTAGAGCAGGGTGGTGAGCACACGCGCCCCTGATGCGCCAATGGGGTGACCCAATGCGATCGCGCCGCCATGCACATTAACCTTATCCCAATCCCAGCCCAAGCCGGCCATGTCTTTCCCATCGGCAAGCACTTGAGAGGCGAAGGCTTCGTTCAATTCAATCAGGTCGACCTCTTTCAAGGTCCAATTGGTTTTCTCCAGTAATTTCGGAATGGCGCGTGCCGGGGCAATGAAGAGCTCTTTCGGTGGAACTGCTGCCTGCGCATAGCCGACGACACGAGCCACTGGACGGATGCCGAGTGATTCAGCTTTTGCCCGGCTGGCATAGACGATGGCAGCCGCGCCATCGTTAAGCCCCGAAGAATTTCCGGCTGTCACTTTCCCTTCCGAGTTAAAGGCTGGAGCAAGGGAGCGTAATTTTTCAATGGCTGTATCTCGCCTGGGGGTTTCGTCTTTCGTGATCAAGGTGATCTCCCCTTTCCTGCCGGGGATTTCGACGGGTGTGATTTCAGCATCGAATTTGCCGCTATCCATGGCTGCAACCGCTTTCATGTGACTCTGGAAGGCAAATTCATCCATCGCCTCGCGGGCAACTTGGTACCACTCAGCGATGTATTCCGCCGCCATGCCCATTGGCCAGTCTTCAAAGGGATCCCACAGGCCATCGTGGAGCAGCGCATCCACAAGCTTTTCATGCCCATAGCGCAGCTTTCCTCCTCGTCCGTGGATCAGGTAGGGCGCATTGCTCATACTCTCCATCCCGCCGGCGACGATTAGATGGGCATCGCCGGCGCGAATCGCCTGGGCAGCGAACATGCCGCTCTTTAGGCCGGAGCCGCAGACCTTGTTGATCGTCGTCGCTCCCACGGTGGGGGGCAGACCGGCGAAGATGGCCGCCTGGCGCGCAGGCGCCTGGCCCAAACCGGCAGGGACGACGTTCCCCATCAGGACCTCATCGATTTCGACCAAGTTGGAAATACCGGCGCGTTCAAGCGCCGATTTAACTACGATGGCACCCAATCGTGGTGCTGAGAGTGGACTTAGTGCACCCATGAAACGACCCATTGGCGTGCGTGTTGCACTCAGGATGACCGCTTCCTGGGCAGGGGGGATGTGGTTCATTGATTCGCCTCTCTAAATATTTTGAATGTTTAAAAATTTTGAGTTTCTTCCGAGCGCTTCCATCCTTCACGAAGTCGGGCGTAGGATTCCTCCAAAGCTTCCGGCAAGACCCTTGTCTCGGCTGTGGTCGACATGAAGTTCGTATCGCCGGCCCAGCGTGGTAGGATATGCATGTGCACATGATCCGCCACTCCGGCGCCAGCTATCTCGCCGATATTCACACCAATATTAAAAGCTTGTGCTTTGTATATTTTGCGCAAAACACGCAGCGCTTGCGTGGTCAATTGCATTAATTCAGCTAAGGTTTTTTCATCCAATGCTTCTAACGTGGGGACATGCTGGTATGGGACTACCATCATGTGTCCAGTGGTGTAAGGATAGAGGTTTAGGATCACGAAGGAATGAACCCCTCGATGAAGAATTAGATTGGCCGGACTGTCCTCGTCTTTCAGTCGATCACAAAAGACACATCCGGTTTCTTGGGGGCTGTTCTGGATATATGCCATGCGCCAGGGTGACCATAGGTGCTTCATTTGTGCCCGATTATTCTAGCAGACTTTGTACCAATCGAAAATATCTGCATGATTAAATGTAAAATAGGGTGAGTTTTGAATATCAACATTTCTGGTTAATAGCAGGTTAATCATCGATGTGTCTATTTGATGAAGGACGGTTAAGGGAAGTTCTGCCAGTGAGTGTATTAGGAAAACCGCTCTATTATCATCGATCCGTCAACTCTACCAACGATGAAGCCATTTCTTTGGCTCACCAAGGTGCTCCACATGGCACCCTGGTCATAGCGGAGGCTCAGAGCAAAGGTCGAGGTCGAGGGGATAAATTATGGGTTACGGTTCCTGGAAAAAGCATCGCCTTTAGCCTGGTCCTTCGTCCTGAGTATTCCGTATGGAAAGAGCTTCTGCGCTTGAATGCTATCGGGACCTTGGGAGTCATTGAGGCGCTTGGTGAATACGGTCTGGTCGCACACATGAAATGGCCTAACGATGTCCTTCTCGCAGGAAAGAAGGTGGCTGGGATTTTGCTGGAAGCATTCTGGCTAGGCGAGGGATTGGATTTTGTCATCCTTGGTGTCGGTATCAACTTGTTTCCTGCATCCATACCAGAAAAAGTGTTGCTCGACTTCCCGGCGATCTCGGTTTTTGACTTTCTAAAGGAGCCGTTCGACCCTCACCTTTTCCTTCGAGCAATCCTGCAGGGTATGAGCAGATGGTATTCTCGGATGGAAGCCCAAGATTTTTGGTCAGACTGTCAACGTCATCTGGCCTATCTCGGAGAACGGGTCGTGGTTGTATTTGGAGAACAATGTATAATGGGCAGGCTATTCGGGATCGATGGAGAGGGTAATCTCAGACTTTTACTTTCGTCAGATGAAGAGATCAGTGTTGGTTTCGAGGCGCTTTCACTAAGACCCGTTCGAGAAGATAATGAGAGATAAACTATGTTTTGTTATTGGATTATGTTTTTTTAGAAAAGGGATCGAATTTGGGCTGTGATGCGTAGATAAAAAAGCATTCTATCTGCCATGCTTACCCAAATATTGGATAGACGCCAAACTTTCGGGCTGGGCAGAACGATAGCGTAGGAGCCGTCTTTGTTTTGGGCGCGATGATGATCTCTATATTTCTGACAACCTGCAGAACATGGTCCATTATGATTGCTTGACTGTCATTGAGATGATCTGGATTGCTGCCCCTGAAGGAGAATGCTGATGTATGATGAATTGAGAGACTTGGCCAAGAAAGCCGAAGAGGCTGATTATGTCGAAGATCCGTATGAAGATAACGATCGAGAGCTGAAGCAAGGGCGTTTCCTTGGCATGACCTCGGCACAGCGCTTCGTCGTATCCTTGATGTTGCTGGCTTCCGTTGTGGTGATTGGAGCGATGTGTCTTATCGTGACGGAAAAGATGGCGATATTTTAAGCCTGAGAGCGGATGAATCACGGGGTGATATTCAATCCACGGATCGCTTGAGCACAACTGCTATGAGACACGATTACAGAAAAGTGGGGATTCGTTTCGCAAACTGCGCTACTTCTCAATAAACCGCCATAATTCTTCATCCCAACCTTGGTTTCCGTGCAAGACTAGTTTTACTTCTGTACTTCCCGTCCCCACTCCACCAAATCCACATTCACTCTCAAGCGCAAATTCATTCCGCTCTTCTTCGGGGTGGCTTGCGTTGAGCAGTAGGTTGGCAAAGAGGATATTTCCGTGGTCAGAGCCTGCACAGCGAACGATGTCAAGGCCATTCCACTCTTCATCCGTGACTCCGACCATATTGTCCTTATTGGTGAGATTTAGGAATACTACTGGGTTGGCATAAGAATTAAATGGCCTTCAGCATGGTCTTCAACTTGCTCCTTGGACCACAACATGGGGTAGTACTGGTTCTCAACCCAAAGCGGGATCATGTCGTCGTAATGACGGTGGAAGGCATGTCCACTCTGGCCTGTGGTGTGAATGGCGATGGAATTGCTAAGGTTGGATAGGTCAACGATCATACGTAAGGAAGGCAATACCCGCACCTGGTAGTCCTCATCCTCTGCCCAAGCTGTGTTATTGACGATCGAAGTCCCGCCGGAAGTAGGATAGGGCCCACGGTTAAAGATCAGTCTTAAGGGGCCGATGCCTAATTGGCTAGTGAAAGTGCTGGTGTGCAGTTCGCCCCATCTCCAGGTATCGGGGTTTGTTCCGAGCTGATCCTCCAACTCGTCCACGGCGGCAGAGAAGGCTTGCGCCATGATGGTATCTCGATCTTCCACCGCCGAGCTGTTGATATCATCCCACCATGAATTTTGAGGATCTTCGATCAAGTTTTCGATCGCAAGAAATCCTCTCTCTCCGTATGGAAAGAAGTCACTGGCCTCATCGCTGAAGGTGGCCAGGAGCAGTTGGCGCCAGAAGGCATTGAAGAGCGCCGCTTCAGCCGAGTCCGCTTCATTGAGATAATCCCAGTTCTCCAGGCGGGAGACCAACTCCTTCTCTCTTGGATCGTCGAGTGGAAGCGAGGAAAGGAGGGGGATGAGGATTGGCCCCATCGGATGAAATGTATCTCCTTGGATGGCACGCATATCTTCGGTGGAGAGCTTAGATTTGGCCCGAATCAATTCAACGATGCGAGCGGCGCGGTACCCCAAGTCCCAAGATTTAGAGATGGAATAAGGGTAGTCCGGTCCTACCACAGCGTTATTGGCAGTGACGATAAAGCCTTGAGGGGGATTGAAGGAGGAAGGCAATTCGTCGAAGGGGATGTATCCCAGCCATTCATACTCGTCCGTCCATCCAGGGACAGGAGAAAGGCCATCCCCTGCGGCGCGAATGGGGATTCTGCCCGGAGTTTGATAACCGATATTCCCCTCCACATCGGCGTAGATGAAATTCTGGGAGGGGACATGAAAGTCACGCAATGCGTCCCGAAAACTATCCCAATCCGAGGCCAGATCAAGGTTAAGGATCGCCCTGAAAACGGCAGTCGGTTCTAGGGCAGTCCAGCGTAAGCTAATGGCAAAATCGGCAGGCACCTGGAGCGAAGTGGCCTCCGCCAGGTTTTTAAAGCGTTCATCTACATCGGAAAAGACTGGCCCATGACGTGTGTACCGCACGGTGAGGGGGATCGGTTCACCGCCTGCGACTTGAATGACTTCTTGCACCAGGGTCATATCACGCCACTCGCCATTAACTTCATATTGGTTGGGATTTTCTGGATTGACTTTTTCGATGTATAAATCGACCACATCCGGACCGACATTGGTCAATCCCCAGGCGATTCGATCGTTATGACCGATGATGACCCCAGGAGCGCCGGCGAAAGAGAAACCGATAACATTGAGGCGGCATTCATCGCTGACGGGATGGCAGTGCAACCCGAGCTCATACCAGATGGAGGGCATTTGTATACTGAGGTGAGGGTCATTGGCCAGGAGTGGCAAACCGCTAATCGTCCTTTCGCCAGCGATCACCCAGTTGTTCGATCCGAAGGCCTCATAGAAACTCCCTGCTGGCAAGCGATCCAGCAAGGCTTTTAAAAGCGCCTGTTCGAACATGGCATTTGGAAAGCGAGAAAGTTTCTCTCTTTGTGTCCGTTCGCCAAAAGGCGGATCAGGCAGGATGAGGGGGTGTCTATCAGGATAATCTGGGAAAAGGTCCTTGGCTCGGTCAGGTCCGAGTTGCTTCTCTGCTTGAGCACGTATGAGATCCTCCCAACCTTCCTGATTTCCACCAAGATCGAAAGCCATCACTTTTGCCCAAAGGAGCGTATCCTGCGGTTCCCATGGCTCAGGAGAATAGCTGGGGGAGAGCAAACCCAAGACGAGATATTCAAGCGATAGATCCACACCTTGATGGTCAGCGAGGTAAGCATTTACACCATCTGCATAAGCTTGAAGGAACCGATGCACTTCTTGCTCTGATTGTTTTAGTTCTTGCTCAACGACGCGCTCCCAGCCCATGGTGCGCAAGAAGAGATCTGTGTCGATTTGGCTCTCTCCGAACATTTCCGCCAGGCTTCCGGCGCCAATGTGTCGCCATAGATCCATTTGGAAAAAGCGATCTTGAGCATGGAGATAGCCTTGAGCCATGAACAAATCGGTTTCGTTGCTAGCATAGATGTGGGGGATGCCCATACGGTCATAGATAAT
Organism: uncultured Anaerolineaceae bacterium; assembly: GCA_964353875.1. Lineage (GTDB taxonomy): Bacteria > Chloroflexota > Anaerolineae > Anaerolineales > E44-bin32 > MGNI01. Next base: position 36,214 of record CAYGXU010000012.1, read on the forward strand.
CTCAATCTCATCTGTAAATCCTGGGAGAATGAGGGTGCCTTCGATTTGAGGGAAGGAGCGCCGAACGGCGATGAACCCCGATATGGCGAGCGCGAGGATTACGACCAGGATTATGATCAAAATGATTAAAAGGGTCTTTCTTGTTTTCTTCGACATGGGAAATCACCTCTGGTGGATAGCGCTCTTCTAACACGGATTGATAGAAGTGTCAAATCGTGCAATTGGAGAAGGGCTTTGTCGGAGGTATAATATCTCGTAAACCCGCCATCGGCGGGCGTTTTTACGAAAGACTGCCAACAATAGGGAACAGATCGTATGGAAATAGGCACAGTTCGCCAAGTCGATATTGATGAGCAAATGCGCGGAGCCTACCTTGATTACGCCATGAGCGTGATCGTTTCGCGTGCCCTTCCAGATTCACGCGATGGGCTAAAACCCGTGCATCGACGCATCCTTTATGCCATGCATGATATGGGGATGCGGTCCAATTCCGCCTATCGAAAGTCAGCGAGAATCGTGGGAGAGGTCCTCGGGAAGTATCATCCGCATGGTGATTCAGCGGTCTATGAAGCTATGGCTCGCATGGCTCAGGATTTTTCGATGCGCTACCCCTTAGTGGATGGACAAGGCAACTTCGGTTCAGTCGATGGCGATGCTCCAGCGGCGATGCGTTATACCGAGGCGCGTCTTGGAGCGATGGCGGAAGAGTTGTTGGTCGATATCGATAAAAATACAGCTGATTTTACCGACAATTTCGACGCATCCCTGAAAGAACCGACTGTACTCCCCGCACGTTTGCCGAACATGCTACTTAACGGGACTTCCGGGATTGCAGTGGGGATGGCGACTAATATCCCCCCGCATAATCTGAACGAGATCGCGGATGCGATCCGTTACATGGTCAACAATTACGATCGATTCGATGAGATCACCATTGATGACCTCATGCGCTTTATGCCGGGCCCGGATTTCCCCACTGGGGGGATGATCATCGGTGCGGAGGGGATCCGACAGGCGTATGGCACAGGGAAGGGACGTCTAGTGATCCGCGCCTTGGCCCATATCGAAGAAAGCGGAGCCGGTCGTTTTCGCATTGTGATTACCGAGATCCCCTACCAGGTGAATAAATCCAGTCTGATCGAGCGCATTGCCACTTTGGCGCGCGAGGGTCGTCTGGACGACATCTCCGATCTGCGGGATGAGTCGGATCGACGCGGAATGAGCATTGTCGTCGAATTGAAACGCGGGGCGCAACCGAAGAAGGTCATGAACCAGCTCTTCAAATATACTGCCCTGCAAACCACTTTCGGTGTCCAGCTATTGGCGCTTGTCGATGGTGAGCCACGTGTACTGACCCTCAAGCGATCGCTGCAGATCTATATCGAGCATCGGCGAGAGGTTCTCAAGAGGCGTACACAATTCGAACTTGAGAAGGCGCGAGCTCGGGCTCATATCCTTGAAGGGCTTCTCGTCGCTCTGGCCAACATCGATGAGGTCATCAAGACCATTCGTCAATCCCCAGATGCGGATGTCGCTAAAGAACGCTTGATGAAGAATTTTAGTCTCAGCGAGATTCAGGCCCAGGCAATCCTCGACATGCAGCTGCGTCGATTGGCGGCCTTGGAGCGAGAGAAGATCGAGCAGGAATACAAGGAAGTCAATGCGCGGATCGCTTACTTGGAAGACCTATTGGCGTACCCTAAAAAGATCCTGGCGCTGATTAATGCCGACCTGGGTGAGTTGGTGAAGGCATACGGTGACAACCGCCGAACACGTATCGCTCCCGAAGCCAACGAGGAGTTCAGTGAAGCGGACCTTGTCGCGGATGAGGCCATCCTTATCAGCATTACCGAGCGCGGCTATGTAAAACGTGTGGCGGCTTCGACCTATCGCCGTCAACAACGCGGTGGCCGCGGCGTCACTGGACATCGTATGCGAGGCGAGGATGAAGTTACGATGCTCTTCCCTGCCCGGTCTTTGGACACCATCCTCTTCTTCTCGGATCGGGGCAAGGTCTATTCCGAGAAAGCCTATCAGATTCCGGATGCCGATCGGACCGACCGTGGCATCCCCATGATCAATGTCCTTGCCCTGGACACAGCCGAAACGATCACTGCCACGGTCGTGGTCCCCGATTTCGGCGCTGCCAATTACTTTATCATGGCAACGCGTCATGGCAGGATTAAGCGTGTGGCGCTTTCGGAATTTGCTGCAGTACGACCTTCAGGGTTGATCGCTATCAACTTGGAGGAAGGGGACTTCTTGGGTTGGGTACGATTGACCAGCGGCAATGATGAAATCATCCTGGTTACAAAGCATGGGATGGCGTTGCGTTATCACGAAAAGAATGTACGCGCCATGGGCCGTCAGGCTGCTGGAGTGATTGCTATTAGGTTACGGCACGAGGATTATGTGACCTCGATGGATGTCGTCAATCCTGAGGGCGACTTGTTGGTCGTCACCCAAAATGGCTATGGAAAACGTACGCCAATGCAGGAGTATCCTGTTAAGGGTAGAGGTACGGGAGGCGTGATCACACTGTCTAAGGACAAGCTCAAGACCACCGGCTTTATTTCGACCGCACGTATGGTTGACGAGATGGATGATCTCACTTTTATCTCCGGCAACGGCATCATCTTGCGGACGAAGGTAAAGGACATCCGCCGAGCTGGTAGGGCAACGATGGGGGTTCACCTGATGGATTTAAAGGGTGAGGATATCATTGCATCCGTTGCCTGTATTGCCGCGCGCGATCTCCAGCAAATTGGAGTGAATGAGGAAGAAGGCTAGCGAGCCTCCATGCTTGTGGATTGTGTATATACCAGCAATATTGTCTAAGGTCTTTGATACGCAAGAATCCCGTTCTCATGTTACAGAGAACGGGATTCTATTTACGTTTGTTCGCTGGTTCTTGTCCTTAAAATGGGCGTTATGCTAGATTGCCGCTTTGGTGGCCTCGTTATAGGCCTGACCATACAAGTGGCCTTGGATGGCGAAAGCATAGGCATAAGTAAAAATTACACCTACGACACAAGCGATCGACCCTAGGCCTCCAATGAACCCAGCAATGAGTGTGCCGAGCAAAGTGAGCAGATAGGCAGCGGGGGCGGCGCGCACCAATTGCATAATTTTGCTTGGGCTGATCGCCTCACCTAGTTGGTCGGTGGCGGCCAAAATGCCATAGGCCGCCGGAACGGCGAACATGAGTAGTAGCCCATAGATGATGCTGAAGCAGCTGAAGCAAGCGGTGACGATTCCGACAATTGCTCCCCAATCACTTTCTGCGAAAGAGGTGACCAGGATATAAGGAATTGCCAATATGATGATCGGTATGGCCGCAACGAGTCCGATGACAAAGGCCTTTAGCCCCAGCATGATACGGCTACCGAAATCCCCCCAATCAGGGAGCAGGTCAGTCTCATGCCGAATGACGCGACGGCTGATTTCCAAAGCCCATCCAAGCAATGCCAATTGACCGACGATGGGAATTATACCGACGAGTCCTGTGATAGCGATCTTCTTCAACCAATCCGGGTCCTGAAAAACATACGAAAATGCGAGTCCTAGATCCATGCTGAAATTCTCCTTTCGATGAAACGATTTGATCATGCCTGATAGGATTGACATGCAATCGATATTGATTGTTCCGCTGAAAGATCAGCCGAAATTTCCGCCAAGTGTAGTCCAAAAAGCAAATTGATGCTAGCCCTCTTCTACGATAACTAATCGTTCTCTTTTCCAATATGCAGAGCGCGCTTCTCCGGGAAGATTAATCAATCGATCAGCCATGGAAATCAATAATTCCGGATTCGAAGTTGAGTAGTAGAGAACGGAGGCAGATCCTTTGTTATTTTGCATCAGGCTGATTTGATCGAAGACGCGTTTTGTCTGTCGGGCGATGGCCGGCGATGGATCAATTACTTGGATTCCTACACCAGCGATCTCTCGGATACCAGCGAGTACAAATGGGTAATGCGTGCAAGCGAGAACGAGTGTATCCACTCCACGAGCGATTAAAGGTCTGATGCCGCGGGTCAGGATTGCACGTGTAGCGGGACTATCCAAATCAACGGCTTCGATGCGCTCTACGAGACCTGGCAAGGTTTGTTCGATAATCTCCACCCCCTGTGCAAAACGCTCAACCACGGAGGCAAAGAGCTCCCCTTGAAACGTAGCCGGAGTGGCCAGGACACCCACCTTTTGGGTTTTGGTTGAGATGACAGCCGGTTTCACGGCCGGTTCCATGCCGACAAAAGAAGTGCCAGGAAAACTTTTGCGAAGATGGTGTAAAGCTGCTGCGGAAGCTGTATTGCAGGCAACAACGATGAGGCGAATGCCAAGCTCAATTAAAAAACGGCTGATTCCTTCGGAAAACCGACGAACTTCTTGGAGGGATCTAGAACCGTAGGGGACATGTTGTTGATCGGCAAAATAGAGCAGCGGTTCGTCAGGGAGAAGAGCGTGGATCTCCTTTAGAACGGAGAGGCCCCCAAGACCAGAATCAAATACGCCGATGGCAGGCTGGATCATGCACTCAAGAGTACTCCGAAAGGTCGGTTTTAGTCAAGCAAGCCTGGCAGAATATCCTTATTTCCGATCATGAAGGAAGGTTGAATCATGAAGGGATTGAAATCGCAGCTCAAAGGGCGGTCGTTATTAAGAACGGCGTTTCTCTGTTAAGCGTGCACGCTTCCCAGTACGACTGCGCAAATAATAGAGTTGAGCTCTGCGAACATGGGCACTGCGCTGGATATCGATTTTTTCGATTCGAGGCGATCGCAATAGAAAGGTTCGTTCTACCCCAATACCGTGTGAAGCGATCCGGCGTACCGTAAAATTGGCATCGTTTCCGCCTTTGCGCAACCGTATCACTGTTCCACGGAATTCCTGAATCCGTTCACGCTGTCCTTCTTGGATGCGGACATGGACACTGACAGTATCTCCTGGGTGAAGCTCTGGAAGGTTAGGATTGACCGGAGCTTCTATAGCTTTTATCAAATCAGACATAGCAACTTACCTTTGTTCAGTTTAGACATCATCCGCCGCCCGTTATCGAGGGGCGGCGTAGTGCGTTAGTATACCATATCCATTCTTCCACGATAAGGGATTTTGCGATATTGTGCGTTTTTTAATCGATCAAAAGTACTACCAGGAAAGGCCGAGGTGTTGAAAAGCAAGCAGAAGACCGGCCAAGGTCTTTGCATCCTTGAAGGTGCCCTCCTTGATCCCTTTACGAACCTCATCAATCGTTAAAATCTGAATACTGATGTCCTCATCTTCATCCCGTTCTAAGGAGGAGGGGGAGAGATCCTGGGCAAGATAGAGATATAAGTATTCGGTCGAATATCCCGGGGCGAGGTAGAAACCGCCGAGATCGATCAACCGTCCAGGCGACATCCGGATCTCCTCGCGGCATTCCCGTTGAGCACAGGCTTTCGGTTCTTCTTTCGCATCGAGGGTGCCGGCGGGAAGTTCGAGCAATCTCCCTTCGATCGGGTAACGATATTGGTTAACGAAATAGAAGTTCCCCAGCGCGTCGACGGGAACGAGGACCACCGCGCCGCCATGTTCGACCACATCTACGCGTGTGATCTGCCCGGATGGTTTCTGGACTTTGTCCACACGAACCTTGAAAACTTTCCCTTCGAAAATAGGCTGCGAATGGATTTTACGGTACTCCATGGTCGCTCCAGAAAAGAAGGGCGACCCATTGGCCGCCCTTCTGAACTTACGCCCGTTCTTTAGGGGATGTAGAGGACATCCCCAGGATAAATCGTATAGGGGAATTCCAAACTATTGGCGTCGATAATCGCTTGTGGATCGACGCCGAACTTGCGCGCGATCGAATAAATCCATTCACCCGTCTGCACGATGTACTCGCGTCCGCCTGTCATTGGTGTGTTGGTAGCGCCAGTGGAAGGGCCGCCTCCGGCGGGGATGATGATTTCTTGTCCAATATTGAGGTTGTAAGGGTATTGGAGATCGTTCCTTTCGATTAATTCATTGGGGTCAACACCGAATTTATTAGCAATGGAGATTACCCATTCGCCCGCCTGGACAAGGTACGTTTGCTCCTGCCCGGGGTTGACCAGAGGTGTGGGTGAATTAATAACAACTACGGGGGTATCGGTTGGGCCAGTGGGAACTGGGGTTAAAGTAGGTAAAACGATGGTAGGCGTGGGGGTCTCGGTTGGCAACTCAATGACCTCTGGCTGATAGGTCTGAGTGAGTAAAGCGGCGCGAATCGCATCCATCGTCGCCCACTTGTTGATATCGTCAGCAGAGATATTCCCATCCTCCACCGAGGGCGGAGGGGTAGAAGCTGAGCGTGTACAAGCCGAGATACTCAGGATGAGGATGGCGATGCTCACGAGCACAAACACTTGCAGGTGCCTTTTAGGCATATCTTCCTCCTCGGTTCTCTAACCGGTTGGAGATGCTTGGATCGTCTCCAATCGCGGATAGTAGCATGAACGGGGAAGACCGTCAAGAATGACATCTTTCCCATCATGCTTACGGTGCAAGAAAGATGCCAAGGGATTGCTTCCTTCGGTCGAAGGACCGGTCGCGAAGTCTATTTCTGATGCTTCTCTGTCAGCCACTTCACCAAGAAATCGATGCCCCGCTTGCGGCTTTGTGAACGAATGCGCGCTCGCCAGCGAGCCCAGTTCTGAACCAGCCGTTGAAACCCGAGGCGCTGGATGATCTCTTCATAGGGAGCATATTCCAATAGCCGTGCCGTGGGCCCAATCCTGATCAAGTCGCCCAATGGAGAGGTGCCCATCGAGAATCTGACGGAATTGCTGCTTGTCAATGTCATAATCCCAGACATAGGGGAGGCGCTGTTTGTCCTCGGTATGCATGGTTTCGATTATACTCCGATCAGAATTAATCCGCTTATAAACGATTTTGTTGGAACATCGACAACAATTGCTTAAATCCCCATTTGCTTAAATCCGTGTAGTTTTCAGGTTTGTCTGAAAGGCATCCTCATGGTGTCTGGTTCCTGAACGGTTGAACATGGGTTGAAACAAAATCGTTTTGATTCGCCGAGTGTCTCGCTCTGGCATCGATAATCTCGAGATTAAACCATTTTTAGATTCGGGATAAAGGGTGACAAAAACTCCAATTCTCTCCTTATTCCTTGCTCATTACGGCAGGGTATCTTGTGACTTATCGAGCATCCTACATTTTCTTTTATTCACTGGCGGTTGTGCCATTTACAGATGTCAATCTTGCCCTTTGAGGAAAAGTCATTCTGTATACGGATTAAAATCAAACCTCCAGGCAGGAGTGCCTGGAGGTCTTTTGTTTATTAGTGTCCCTATTTCATGAGCTCAAGACTGGCCTGAACTTGTATCCATAGACGATCATACCGCGATCGCCCTCGGACCTCAGCTTTCGGGTGACCATCTCAACCGGCATCCCGATCTCCACACTTTGATCGCCAAGATCGGTGAGTTGTGCAGAGACCATCGGTCCTTCTTCGAGGTGAACCAAAGCCACAGTATAAGGTGCATTCTCCTCATAACCTGCTGGCGCTTGCTGGACAGTGGTAAAAGAATAAACTTCCCCGCGACCGCTGAACTGATAGCTTGTGCGGGCTTCCTGCCCACAATCGGGACAGATATCCCGAGGTGGAAAGATTTTTACTTCACAATGGGGACATACTTCACCGACGAGAGCATACCTTTGTTTCTTCAATCTCCAATGACGAGTTACTTCCATGCCAATATAATACCCTTTCTACACTGAGCTTGGTTCAGTCTATCCAGGAAAGACTCTCAAGAACTATCAATTATGCTTTAATCTCTATCATCACAGGCGAGGATATGGGTTGCTGCGTTGGCACCCATCCCTCCCAAGCATTGAGTCAGGCCAATACGCGCGTTTTGGATTTGATTTTCACCTGCAAGTCCCTGTAACTGCCGAGCAGCTTCAGCAATTTGCAGGATGCCTGTTGCCCCACCAACTTCACCCCGTGCTTTGGAGCCACCAAAAGTGCAAATGGGAATTTTCCCATTGCGTTGGATATCACCATTCATAGCCAGCTTCCAGCCCTCACCTTTGGGTGCAAAACCGGCCGCCTCCAGCGAAAGTGCCGCAAGGATGGAGAATTGATCGTGCAATTCGAAGAAATCCATCTCCTCCGCGGTTAAACCGGCTATTTGGTAGGCCTTTTGCACCGAAGACTCGGCCGCTAGGAGGCGGAGTGGATCCGTCTGGTCGTGGAGGGCGAGCGCGGCTGTAGAAAGAGAGGAAGCCAAAATCCGTACTAACGGAGAATCCCAATCAACTGGAATCACCTTGCGGTTAGCCAATACGATGGCTGCCGCGCCATCGGCCAGAGGAGCGGCGTCAAAAAGGTTGATGGGATCGCATACCATCGCAGCTTTTTGGTATTGTTCGATTTTGATTGCCTTGCGATACATGGCATAGGGATTAGTCACTGCGTTTTGATGAGCGCTGATGCTGAAACCTGAAAGGGCTTCCTTGGGCGCCTGATTATCATACAGGTAGCGGCGCATGAGCAAAGCAGCTTGTGCGGTGGGAGTGATGCCTTGCACTGCCTCGTAGTCCGCGTCAGTGCCCATCGATAGGGCAGTATCCACAAGGGATCCGACGCGATCCGTGACTTTCTCCACTCCTAAAACAAGGGCAACATCGATCATCCCTGATTTCAATGCCAGATAGGCCTGCCGGAAGGCCACACCTCCCGAAGCGCCAGCGGCTTCAATGGTCATCGCTTCGATGCCACGCAGACCAACAAAGTCCGCCAGGAGGACGCCGAGATTTGTTTGCCCGGAGAGTGCCGGGGCGAGCATGTTTGCCACGTACAGGGCTTCGGGTCGAACTTGAGGGGCCTCCGAGCGTGCATTAACAATCGCTTCGAGCGCTAGCTCCCGTAGTGAGCGATCCCAATGTTCATTGATGGACGTCATCCCAACACCCAGGATGAAGACATCGTTTCTGAGTTTAGTAGCCTTTTTCATGGTTATTTCATCGCCAATTTCCCGCGGTAACGGGCGTAAGTTGCATAGTCAATTTCCGTGCGTCGTTCGATATACTCACGCGTGCGAGGGGCTCGGTCACGACGCTCCAATAACTTCTCCGTGGTATGCAAGTTGAAAGCATCCGATCCAGCGCCAGAGCCATAGGAGACGAGCAAGATGCGATCGCCAGGCTCAGCCACATCAAGAATCGCAGTCAGTCCGACCAGCGCCGAACCTGCATAGGTATTGCCGATCCAGGGAACGAGCAATCCATCTTTAATTTGATCCTTGTTAAAACCGAGAGATTGGGCTACTCGCTGTGGAAATTTCTCATTGGGCTGGTGGAACACCGCAAAGCGGTAGTCCGAGGGATCAGTTTCTGTCGCTCGCATGAGTTCTTCTGCTGCAGCAGTGATGTGTTTGAAATAGGCTGGCTCACCTGTGAATCGTTCTCCATGCTCTGGATATTTCTCGTTCGCCCGACGGAAGAAATCGGGCGTGTCTGTGGTGAAAGAGTAGGAAGCTTCGATGATCGCCATGGATTCCTCGCCGCGACCCAGGATATACGCCGCACCGCCAGCTCCTGCGGTATATTCCAGAGCATCTCCCGGTCGACCTTGAGCGGTGTCCATCCCGATCGACAACGCGTACTCGGCCATGCCAGAACCTACAAACCCGATTGCAGCCTGCAATGCTTCGGTCCCAGCTTTACAGGCGAACTCCCAATCGGCTGCTTGTGTGTGGGGGACAGCGCCGATAGCCTCAGCCACGACAGTCGATGTAGGTTTGACAGCGTAGGGATGCGATTCCGATCCAACCCAAACGGCTCTGATTCGAGACGGATCGATCTCGGCCCGTGCAAGGGCGTTGCGCGCGGCTTCGATCGACATGGTGATGACATCTTCATCGATGCCTGCAACCGCCTTTTCACCGGTCAGGCTCCCGCTGGTATCTGCTTTCCAAATTCTCGCCACTTCCCGAGCGGGCAAGCGAAAGCGGGGGATGTAAGCACCATAGCCAACGATACCAACCTGGCGTAATGGTTTAAGAATGTTATTCTCGATCATATAACCCTTTCCTCACTTCTATTCTTCAGGCAAACGAGAGTTTTTTCTCTCCTGCAGTATCTTTTTTGCAGCCTCCACATGAATGTTCCTTTCGCTGACCATTCGCTCAACAACTTGTTCGATTAACTCGCCTTCCACACCGGCTGCGATGGCAACCTGCCGAGCATGCAAACGCATATGCCCCCTTTGGATTCCCTCTGTAGCCAGTGCACGCAAGGCAGCCAGATTTTGTGCCAGGCCAACCGAGAGGATAACTTCAGCCAGTTCGCGTGCGGTTTTAACCGCCATTAATTGTATACAAATTTTGGCTAGAGGATGAACACGTGTGGCACCTCCCACTATCCCTATCGCTAAAGGCATCTCAAGAGAGCCTTCCAGACTTCCATCGTCCGCGACGCACCAATGGCTGAGAGAGCTGTAGCGGCCATGACGAGCGGCGTAGGCGTGCGCTCCTGCTTCAACCGCGCGCCAATCGTTCCCAGTGGCAATCAGAACGGCATCGATGCCGTTCATGATCCCCTTGTTATGTGTGGCGGCTCGATAGGGATCTGCTTCGGCAAATGCCCAGGCTTCGATGATACGGTCACGGACATCTGTACCAGAAAGGGAATCCTGTTGTAGCGTTTCAGGGCGGATGCGGCATGAGGATTTGGCCAATCGACGATCAGCGAGGTTGGAGAGGATGCGGAGATTTACCCTTCCGCCCGTCAAAGCTTCGATCCTTGGCGCAATTTGTTCCGCAACTGTATTGACTGCATTGGCGCCCATTGCATCGACAGTATCGATCAGAAGGTGAACGATGAGCATTGGGCCGGCGGGGGTATCCGGCAAGATCCGGATCTCCAAGTCTCTGGCTCCACCACCCAGTTGCTTAAGGACTGGATCAACTTGATCTGCAGCAAGGAGGATCTCGTCTTTCTGTTGTATAAGTGTCTGCTCCGCTGTTTGCAGATCGGGAATGGCAAGCACTTGTATTTGAGCGATCATCATGGAAGGAGTCGTTTCAGCTTGGAAACCACCGTTTTCACGAACTAGCTTGGCGATAAGAGAAGCTCCAGCAACGACCGAGGGTTCTTCGATGACCATCGGCACAATCACATCACGTCCGTTAACGGCAAAATTAGCGGCGATTCCGAGAGGAAGGCCAAAAACCCCCACCACGTTTTCAATCATATGGTCAGCCTGCTCGATGGTGATTCCCGCTGCACCGTTCAATCGCTCTAATTCCTCCCTGGGGATACCGCTGATTTTCGCCAATACATCGCGTCGCTCTTTCGGGGCTAAACGATAAAAACCTGCCAATCGAGAGGATCGATCGGATGTCATTTATTCTCTCCTATCCACGCCATGTGGATTTAATAATCCATGTTGACTGGCAAAAACTATCAGGTTCGAATGGTCAAAATTTGGCGATCATCATAGGATGAGGTAGAATTAAACTATGGGAGACAAACGCGATGAATCTGGACTTCCTTAGAGAAGAAGCTCCGGGGGTACAACTCAAAGGGGATAACTCACATGCCGATATGCGATCTTTGCATAAGGCAACGCTGAGTCTCTATTCTGATCTATCCCTCGATGGCGTATTAAGGAGAATTGTCGTAGCTGCCCGAGAATTATCTAATGCTCGTTACGCCGCCTTGGGAATTCCCGATGAGAAGGGTGGACTTGAAATATTCATCACCGATGGTATGAACGAGGAGGAAATCGAACGCATCCCGCATCCTCCAATAGGCAGAGGGCTGATTGGAGAGATGATGCGTGAAGGGAAGGCTATTCGCATCCCGGAAATCGCAGATCATTCTCGTGCAGTTGGCTTCCCACACGGGCATCCGCAAATGCATTCCTTCCTTGGCATTCCCATCTCTACTTATGGACGCCCCGTTGGACAGATCTACTTAACAGATAAGGAAGACGCCACTGAGTTCAGCGAGCGCGATCAGTGGCTAATTGAAATGTTGGCTGCTCACGCCGCGGCGGCAATTGCCAATGCCCGCCTTCACCGTCAGATACTTCGAAGCGAGGCTGAGCTCACCCAACGTAATGATGAACTCGAACTGATCAATGACTTAACAAGTGCCATCAGCGCCTCGACCGACCTGGAGGAGTTGTTAGGGTTGATGCTCGAGCGTGTTCTAAATCTCTCCTCCGCTGGGTCAGGGGAAATATTTCTACTCGAGCCGGGAAATCATGCCTTCTACCTCATTGTTCATCGAGGCAAGGAAGAACATCCGATTTGGAAGATGAAGCAGTTCTATCCCGGCCAAGGTTTCTTGGGGGAGATCGTAGAAAATGGGAAGGTGCGCTGGACGAAGGAGCTTCAGGGGGAGGAAAACCTGCGTGATGATGTGATCTCCTTGGGATATGGAACGCTGGTCGGTGTTCCACTCTCCTCGCGAGGAAAGGTTGTCGGGGTGCTTGGTCTTGCATTCATTGGTGATCGAGAGATTGACAACCAAGAAGCAGGGTTGTTGGCGGCAGTGGGAGCAGGTGTGGGGATCGGTATCGAAAATGCTCGGTTGAACAGACAAGCCCGCAGGATCGCCGTCCTAGAGGAGCGGGAAAGAATAGCTATGGATCTTCACGATGGCATCATTCAATCCATCTATGCTATTGGACTAACCCTCGATACTGTACGCGTTTTGGTTAGTCAGAAGCCGGAGGAGGCGTTAACTCATCTTGAAAAAGCGATTGATGGTTTAAATGCCAACATTCGAGATATCCGCTCCTATATCCTGGACTTACAGCCGAGTCGGTTGAAAGACACCGATCTAGAACAAGGTCTGACAAGGCTTGGACGAGAATTTCAGAGCAACACTCATATGGAGATCGACATTCGTGTTGAACAAGATGCGATCATGGCGTTAGAGAGGGATGTCTCCGAGAACCTGCTCCATATCGCTCAAGAAGCATTGGCCAATGTCGCCAAGCACGCCCAGGCATCGAAAGTCTGGGTGAGTTTTCGGAGCATGGATAGTCAGCTTTATCTTCAAATTATTGATAACGGTCGCGGTTTCGAGATTGACCGTCAGCCGGAAATTCTTGGGCATGGGCTTTCGAATATGGCGGAGCGAGCGCGGTTGCTGGGTGGTGAATTTGAAGCTGTGTCAAACGCGGGGGATGGAACTGCCATTACGGTAAGGTTGAAAAAAGGCTCGATACAGTAACTCATTTCATTGCTCCCTCGGCAACCATTGTTTACACTAGAAAACCTCAACTCACATCTGATTTCGTAGGTCATGATTCATAATCCGTAAGTACCAATCGAAGCTTCGCCTCAAACCGACAAGTAGGGCAAAGTGATCATGATCTCCCATCTG
>CAYGXU010000013.1:0-45435 GCA_964353875.1 uncultured Anaerolineaceae bacterium
GAGATCAGCCCTATTCTATCTTTGGCACTCATATTGCCAGGGATGGTAGGGGCGAGAGCCGTTTTCGTAAATGTAGGAACTGCTCTTTTGGAATGGTCCCACACCGCTGTCTCCCTCAACACGGCAATATGCAACATCAGACGGAATACACCCAAGGCCATCATCCCATGTTTTCCGGTCAGAGATAGAGAAGCATGCTTGAAGGCGTCATCCTGCTCAATAAATGCAGAGCTGCGGAACCTGACATATTCTATAGTTAAATAACTCAATCGAGCGAAGTGCAAGGGTATCCAACTGATCCCTGAACAGAATAAAGGCACCCTCTTCGGTGCCTTTATCTTGGATCAAATCTCAGGCGATGATCGACAAAAATCTTTGGGAATCACTGAAACGATGCCATGATCTCTTGTAATCTTTCCCGTGAAGGGCGGAGGCGATCTTCACGAAGCCTGGCCAATGGGGTGTCCACCAGTTGTGCAACTTCCCACAAAGAAGGTTGATCGTCATTGATGTAGATTAGCCCAGTGACCAGAACTTGATTCGTGCGAGCCTCTTCTAATAAAACCATCGCGGCTGTACGATCCCTGGGATCATACTCTCGCTCCAATTTCCTCAATACCAAAGAAGAACCATCATGCATCGCTACGGTCGTTTCCGCGCCGGGCTCGTACTCCACGGCAATTTCATCGTATTTGGGGATGTAGGTAACATCATGAATGGGTACTTCGTGCTCTTTGCCCCAGGCATAGCTCTTGGTAGATTCGTCGCGATTGTTAAAAGTCACACAGGGGCTGATGATATCCAGTACGGCTGTGCCTCGGAAACTCAAGGCAGCCTTGATTAACTCTTTCACTTGCTTGGGATCTCCAGCGAAAGATCGGGCCACGAATCCGCAATTTGCCACCAGCGCTTCCATGCAGACATCCACCGGCAGGAAAGGATTCTCGCCCACTCTTTTCAACACCTGCCCCTTATCGGCAGTGGCGGAGAACTGACCTTTGGTGAGACCATAGACTCCGTTGTTCTCGACGATATAAACCATGGGTAGATTCCGTCGGAGTAAGTGAATGAATTGTCCGATTCCGATACTGGCTGTATCCCCATCACCACTGACACCGATGGCGACCAATTCGCGATTGACCACTACGGCGCCGGTGGCGACAGAGGGCATCCGTCCATGCAGCCCATTAAAACCATGCGACCGACTCATAAAATAGGCTGCGCTCTTGCTTGAACAACCGATGCCCGAGATTTTAATCACCTTCTCCGGACGAATGGAATTCTCATAACACGCCGCCATGATTTGGCTGGCAATAGAGTTATGCCCACATCCCTGGCAAAGTGTCGTTGGACGACCTCGATAATCGGATTTCGCCAGTCCTACCAGATTGACTTTCATTGAACTCAAGGATTTCGTATCAATCTCAGCCATCTTGTTACACTCCTATTGCCTCCCGTAATGCTTGAGTGGTCCATCCAGAGGACAATGGTAAGCCATCATTCTTACGGATCGATTGGACCTTCGCTGCCTGATCAGGCACTTCGACCTGTAATAATTGTTGCATCTGACCATCAAAATTCATTTCAATGACGTAGATTCGTTCATGTTCACGAATGAAGCCCTTAATTTCCTGGGCAAAGGGGATCGCGCGGATGCGTAGATAGTCCGTTTTGATCCCATCAACCGCGAGTCTCGCTCGAGCTTCCTCGACTGCTGGATCAGTGGAACCGAAGGCGATCAATCCGATTTGCGCGTCTTCCATTCTCTCAATCACTGGCCGAGGCAAGGTTTGTTCGCCTGTCTCTAATTTTCGCCATATACGCGCCATGTTTGCTTCCCAATCTTGAGGGCGTTCACTATAAAAAGCATTTTCATCATGTCCTGTGCCACGAGTGAAGAATGCGGCTCTTGGATGCTCTGTGCCTGGCAGGGTACGATAAGGGATTCCATCCCCATCCACATCACGATAGCGAGCGAACTCACCCAGCCTTTCGAGATCTTCCTCGTCGAGGATTTTTCCGTGATCCATGGGGGTATCTGGGTATTCGAAAGGATCTGACATCCATAGATTCATCCCCAAGTCGAGATCGCTGAGGATGAACACTGGCGTTTGAAGATGCTCAGCGATGTCGAAAGCCTTCCACCCGAATTCAAAGCATTCCCGCATATTTCCAGGAAGAAGGATGATATGCTTTATATCACCGTGACCCAGGAAACGCACAAAACGGATGTCGCCTTGTGAAGTCCTTGTGGGTATCCCTGTACTGGGACCCATGCGCTGTACGTCCCAGACTACGAGTGGGACTTCAGCAAAGAACGCCAATCCTGCAAACTCGGCCATCAAAGAGATCCCCGGACCTGAGGTTGAAGTCATTGCACGCGCCCCGCACCAACCCGCGCCTACAGCCATTCCCACGGCAGCCAGCTCATCTTCTGCCTGGACGATCGCATAGGTGGCTCTTTCTGTCTGCTTGTCAATACGCAATTGGGGCAAGTATTCCATTAAAGCATCTGCCAGGCTTGATGCCGGGGTGATTGGATACCAGGCCGCAAAGGAAACTCCTCCATAGATCGCTCCCAGTGCTGCGGCAGTGTTGCCCTCAATCAAAATTTTGCCTTCGGTTCGATTATCCCGGCGTAAGGTATAGGGATCTGTTTTTGTCAGATTTTCCCTTGTCCAGCCAGCGGCTGCTTCAACCATGCTCATATTTAACTCAATCGGACGGGTCTTCCCTTGAAAATGGGTCTCTAATGCACTTCGTATTTCTCCTATCTCAATCCCGAGCATTTGAGCTACGATCCCCACATAAGCCATGTTGGTAATGTACTCCCTAAGCTCTTTCGGGGGATCAACTTCTTTTAGGAGTTGTCGAATTGGCATAGGGTAGAAGATGACATCCTTTCGCTCGATGGGGATAGCAAACTCATCCGAATAAAAACAGACTCCCCCTGGCGCCAGGTTTAAAAGGTCGTCAGCGAATGTAGTCACATTCATCGCGACCAACACCTCGACTTTATCCCTCCTGGCCGTAAAACCATCTGAATTGGCTCGGATGGTGAACCATGTCGGCAAGCCCTGGATATTGGAGGGAAATAAATTTTTGCCGCTCACTGGGATTCCCATTCTAAACAGAGCACGGATGATCGCCATATTGGACGTCTGACTGCCAGAGCCGTTTACGGTAGCAACGACCATGGAAAGGTTGTTGTAGATCGGTTCACGCTCTAGTAATGCTGCTTCTGATGGTTGTACCTCGACCATCGATATGGTCATGATACCTCTCTCCAAAAACGAGTTTATTTTTTCTGAATAATGGCTTCGTGATAGGTGGGCGGTCGATAACGTACCACTTCGGGACGATTGTGCAGAAGACCAGTATGTTCGATGAGGGCCTGGTAGCCTGCCTCATAGTTGCCTTCATGAATCGATTGGACCATCTCGCCATGATATGTCCAGACAGATTCCAAGTAGGAGTAGTCCGCATATAGATTTAGCCCTACGGCTTCGTAGGCTTCCCAATAGGCCTCAAGAAGTCCTACGACAAAGGTGTTATCCAGACGGGCATAAATAGTAAGGTGAAGCTTGCGGTGTTCCTCATGCGGTATTTGGATGGGATAGCCTCGGAGCTTCTGCCATGCTTTCTCCATGAGTTGCTCTAAGTTCGCTATATCCTCCGGTTGCAGCAGTTGAACGGCCTCATTCCAAAAAGCAGCCTCGATGTGGTTGCGAAGCATGCCAAACGCATGGAAGAGTTCAGGACAAAGAGCAAGGGCGAAGAGCAGGCCTGGTTTTAGGGTATTGAAGAAGGAGAAATCACAGGTGCGAATCCCGGTTTTAGGGCGGATTTCCAGCAAGCCGAGTTGACGGGTAACCTCCAATTGCTCACGCAGTTTTCCTGTGCTAATGTTTAGAGTTCTTGCCAGATCCTGGATGGCAGGCAGGCGTGTTCCGGGAGGCATTTTTTCGTTTGAAAGAAATTGCATCAACTCTGAAGACAGGGTGATTGTCATCGTCCAATATCCTATGGATCTTATTGATCCTATTCATTTAATCAATTAGATAATATAAGTATACCTTTTCATTCCCTTGATCGTCAACATCGATCAATACTCCCGATTCTGGTAAAATCACCCCATGCGTAGGCTCATCAAAAATCCCGCCTTCCGATGGATGACCATCCTGGCGATCATAGCTTTCATCCTCCTCCTCCCAAGGAAGATGCTCAATTGGCGCTATGCCACCCAGATTTACGATCCTCATACCGCTCCCTCGCGCTGGCTGTCCATCGTCTTTGGTGCTGGTCTCAGAAGAGATGGAATCCCCTCTGCCGTGCTAGCTGATCGTGTGGAAGTGGCGGTGGATCTCTATCATCAGGGACGGATCTCCAAACTCCTCATGAGTGGTTTTGCCAATCCGAACAGCTATGACGAACCGGGTGCCATGCGCGCTCTCGCTCTCGATCTTGGCGTTCCAGAAGAGGATATCCTGATCGATCGCGGGGGCTCACGGACTTATGAAACCTGCCGCCGGGCGAAGGAACTATTCCATGCGAATCAGGTCTTGCTCATCTCTCAGGGTTTTCACCTCCCCAGAGCTCTGGTCATTTGCCAAGCCCTGGGGATTGATGCCATCGGGGTGCGCGCTGATCAGCGTTCTTATCACACATTGGCATACAGCTACTGGAGTTTACGCGAGATCCCCGCTACGTTGGTTGCGCTTTGGGATAGTTTTATGAACCCTTGGCTGACGAAAAACCTATTGCCTCCTTTCTAGCTCGATTTTATCCTATAGGATGTGCCCGATGAACCGCGAAAAAGCATTAGCACTGATCCAAGAATTCATCCACAATGAAAATCTGATCCGGCATATGTTGGCTGTTGCAGCCGCCATGCGCGACTATGCCCTTTTCTTCAACGAAGACCCCAACGAATGGGAATTAGCGGGATTGTTGCATGATTTCGATTGGGAAATCCATCCTAATATGGAAACCCATCCCCAGGAAGGTGCGCCCATCTTGCGGGAGCGTGGCGTGTCTGAAAAGATTGTCCGCTGCGTTCTCAGTCATGCTGACCACACAGGAATTTCAAGAGAGACAACAATGGAAAAGGCGCTCTTCGCCTGCGATGAGATTACCGGCCTCATCACGGCTGTGACGCTGGTCCGCCCTTCACGCTCTATCCATGATGTCACGGTCAAATCCGTCAAGAACAAGTGGAATGACCATCGCTTCGCAGCCAATGTCAATCGAGAGGAGATCGCAGTTGCAGCCAATGAATTGGGGGTTGATGTATGGGAACACGTGGGGCGTGTGATCCAATCGATGCAACGTATCGCTCCGGACCTGGGTTTGCAGGGTTTGTGACTAGGACAGGTCAAACAAAAAAAGCACCCCATTGACGCGTAAAAATCAACCTTGGGAATATGCCTCATGACTGGTATAATGGCGCGGCTTTCCCACTAAGGGCATTCTCATATGGCAGAACAAAAGCGAGAGGAAACCCGAACTGAGAGAACCATCTGTCCAACTTGCGGTACGAAAGTCACCGGTCAGGCAGCGCGTTGTGTCGTCTGTGGGACCGAGTTCCGCAAGGAAAGCAGTTCCCAAATCAAAAAACGTGGCCGTCAAATCACCCTTTCTCTTCCGATCGCCTTACTCTTACTGATTTTATTTACTCTCCTTTCCGCTGGATTAACGTATGGCGCGATCCGGTTAACCCCCATTGGGGAGCAATCGACACCTACAGCAACTGTCACTACGACGCCGACAGAAACGAACACGCCCCAACCCACATTCACTTCCACTCCCCAGCCCACTTTCACACCCTTACCCCCGATCGAATATATGATTAAGGAAGGGGATAACTGCACCGGTTTGGCTTTCTTCTATAATATCTCTGTGCGATCAATCGTTGAGCTCAATAACCTTGGGGTAGATTGTCTGCTCTCCGTGGGTCAGAGGATACTCATCCCGCAGCCGACGCCAACGGCGACATCGGAACCCACGGCGACTCTCTCCCCTGCAGAAGCTACAGAAGCCGCATGCCAGAAGATCAATTACACCGTTGAAGTTAACGATACCCTCAGCTCCATCGCTGAGAACTACCAAGTGTCGATGCAGGCCATTAAAGAATATAATGCTATGCCATCGGATACGGTATTCGAAGGTCAAATCCTGATCATCCCCCTCTGTAAACGCTTAACATTTGGGCCAACACCAACAGAAACCCCACCCCCGCCCTATCCGGTGCCCAACTTGCTCTTGCCTGCGGATGGAGGCGCATTCTCCCTTGCCAATGAGATTGTCACATTGCAATGGGCTTCCGTTGGGCAACTTCGGGAGGATGAGTATTACCGTGTTACTGTTGAAGATGTCACCGATGGCACAGGTCGACAGAAGGTCATCAAATATGTGACCGACACGAAGTTGATCGTCCCCAGCAGTTTTCGTCCTCAAGAGCCTGTCGCCCATGTCATGCGATGGTGGGTGACCACGGTTCGCCTTGCAGGGACAACACCTTCAGGAGAGACACAATACGACTCGGCCGGTGCTACCAGCGAGAAACGGGTCTTCACCTGGACCGGAGCCGCTCCTGGGGTTACCCCGACGCCCTAGTATCAGCTGGTTGCTGCGGAATTTCCATCCCGTCTAAATCGAAAGCGATGCGATCACTTGACGAACATGATTCGCTGATCGCTCCAGAGCATGCCGCTCGTCTTGATTAAGATCGTATTCGATAATCTTCTCCACCCCCTTCTTCCCCAATTGGACTGGGACGCCGAGGAAAATCCCCCTCATCCCGTATTCGCCATCGAGGTAGGCCGAGGCAGTTACAATTAAATGGCGATCTTTAAGAATAGCTTCCACCATCTGGACCAGGGCAGCTGCGGGAGCGTAGAAAGCACTGCCAGTCTTTAGAAGACGAACAACCTCTCCACCCCCTGCTCGTGTGCGTTCGACAATGGCCTCCATTCGTTGCGCAGGAAGGATCGCACTCAACGGGATGCCGGCCACATTCGAGTGATGGGTTAATGGAACCATGTCGTCGCCGTGACCGCCCAGAACATAGCAATGGACATTTTGTACGCTGACACCCAACTCCATTGCCACGAATGCGCGCATGCGAGCCGAATCGAGAATCCCTGCTTGTCCGACAATGCGTTGGGGCGGCAAACTGCCTACTTTCATTACCAGGTAGGTCATGGCATCCAATGGATTGGTGAGGACGATGAAGATAGCATCCGGTGAAGCCGCCAACGATTTTTCCGTTACCTCCCTGACGATTTTACTATTGGCAGCTATCAGGTCCTCTCGGCTCATGCCAGGCTGGCGTGGTAATCCTGCGGTGATCACCACGATATCTGCATCGGCGGTGTCGCGGTAATCATTCGTACCCAGGATTTTCACATCAGCGCCAATGAGCGGCATCGCCTGAGTGAGGTCGAGCGATTTCCCCTGGGGCAATCCCTCCACCATATCCAACAAGACAATCTCGGCGATCTCACGCTGAGCAAGCCAATGAGCAGTCGTCGCGCCAGTCTGCCCGGCTCCGATGATCGCAACCTTAGCCATGTCACCTCCCGAAACAAATCAACATCGAAACCTTTTCCTTAAAAAAGCCAGCCGATCTCTCAGATGATCTCGCTGACTGTAATCATCTCCCATTATGAAGGTGTGAAAAACCATACGGGCGCGGCTTCGGTCATTGAGGTCGCTTCGAGAAGAAAGTGCTCATTCACCACACGTACCCCCTCTCCTTCTTCGACTTCACCAATCGGCCAAGCATGCACATGGTCATGATCCGCGTGCTTTGAGAATCGCTCCCATTTCTCAGGTGGGAGTGTAAGCAAAAGCCCTCCGGATGTCTGTGCATCAAAGAGCATCATCTGAGCGTACTCATCGATTGAGGCATCAAAGGAAACCTTGGGTCCGTAATACATTCGGTTATTGGCACTGCCGCCAGGGAAAAAACCTTTCCTGGCGTAGTGATAGGCATTTTGAAGGAAAGGTATCGAAGGAAGATGTAACCTTAGTCTTACTCCAGAAGCTTCGGCCAGTTCTGAACCATGCCCGAGCAGGCTAAAGCCGGTTACATCCGTCGCTGCTCGAACATGGAATTCACGTGCCAGATGCGCGGCGATGTTATTTAAACCTGACATCCACCGAACCGCCTCACGTACATCTTCTTCCGCAGCCTGACCCGCTCGAAGAGCGGTAGTAACTAATCCGGTGCCCAAGGGTTTGGTCAGAACGAGCAGTTCCCCAGGTTTAGCCTTGGCTTTTGTCATAAGCTCATCCAGGGAGACCATACCGACTGCTACTAGACCGTACTTGGGCTCTTTGTCTTGGATAGTATGACCCCCAGCGATCACCGCACCCGCCTCTCGCACCTTCATTGCCCCACCGCGAATGATTTCTTGAACGATCCCCACTGGTAAGTCGGGAGGAAAGGCAGCGATGTTCAATGCAAGCAGGGGTTTCGCGCCCATGGCATACAAGTCGGAGAGCGCGTTGGCTGCAGCGATCTGTCCATAATCAAACGGATCATCCACAACCGGAGTGAAAAAGTCGGTTGTGACCACAATGGCTTGTTGATCCCCCAACATCCAGACTGCTGCATCATCCGGGGATGTGAGTCCGACCAACAGGGAGGGATAATCCTCTGCAGGAAAAATTTCTTTGAGTGGGCGCACGACCTGCGCCAGCGCTTCGGCGCTTAACTTAGACGCTCAACCCGCGCACGAAGATAGGCTGGTCAAACGCACTTGCTTTCCGCTTGAAGCTCTAGTTTCTGTTTCGTTGTGAGAGGGTTCACCCATCATTCATCTCCCAATGCATAAAGTCAAGGTTTCACTCGACCTCAGGAATATGCCTTTAAATTCAAGAAAAATTTACCCGATTCTTCCCAACCTTGTTTCTCGACTGCGGTCTAAGCCGGAGTGATCCAAATATCACTCATCTTGTCTTCTAATGCAATCCAAGCTGAAGCAAGAATTTCAAAATGGCGACGATAGGTCGGCGGTTTTTTTCCTTGTTAGACCTTTTATTTTATCTCACGCCCTTCGCTTATCCCTCGATGTCGGTACTCCCGGGGTGCATTCCATCGAGTATTGCATCCTGTAATCCCACGATGAGAGTTGTGGTGGTGTGGGGCGTCTGCGCCGCCCTACTCCACCGCCTACCTCGATACCAAAGGTTTATACAACATCAAATGGAATACACCCTTGCTCCCGATATCAACTCGATTGATCATGAAAGAAGCGTGGCAATACGCTTAATGCTCTTGCCAGTTGGATGCCATGCCAGGTAATCAGTCGACCATCCAGCAGATGGATCCTCTTGAAAGCTACTGCTGGCGTATCCGCCAGTACATCTTCAATATAGGCAACATCGCGTTGGGTAAAGTTGAAGGGTTCGCTCGGTAAAAGAATAATCTCTGGCTTGGCCGCAATCACCTCAGAGGGCGGAACGCATGGATAGCGCGTATCCCTCTCAGGCGTTTCAACCGCAGGCCCTTGCCCCAAATCAGCCTGTAATGGAAAACGGCGTACCCTGTTGGAAAAGATATTCTCACCCCCGCAGCGAGTGAGTAAATCATGAGCATAGGTTTCGCGATTGAATGTCATCCACCAATCGGGATTCTCACCCTTCCAAATTGGACAAAAGAAACGGGGTCGCCATTCTTGATCATTGACCAAGCTGGTCCACTCGAGCGTCTTCTCCAGTACTTCCAGTCGCGGTGCCAGTTTTTTCTCTTGTTGAAAGAGCTGTGTAATAGTCCAGAGATCCTTGACCGCATCAATGACATTCTTCGGGAAAGTCAACCAGACCGGGATTCCTTCCTCTAATATCATCTCGACCGCTTCGCGGCTATTCTCCTCGCGGTTCGCAATGACTAGATCGGGCCTGAGGTTGCGAATCTTTTCCACATCCGGTGACTTCGTACCGCCGATTCGAACGGGCTTCCCTGATCCGCGTGTATCTGGTGGACAATAATCGGTAATGCCCACAACCTGTCCGCCTAAGTCAAATTCATAAAGACTCTCGGTTATCGAAGGAACCAGGCTCACCACCCGCCGTGGTGCTTGGTGGAAGAGTATCAAAACAGAATCCGAATCAAACCATGACTGCATTGACGAATATCTCCATTATTTTACAAAAAGCCTTCCCTGGCGAGAGGCCAAAGATCATCCCAACTTCTTTGCTCTGCCTCTCTTCTGAGACCACTGATAATTATAAGAGAGGTGAAAAAGCATTGAAATTCCCGCAACGATCATAGTTCTTTATGGTGCCCTTTGCTATCTCCAGCCACTGCCAAGGAGAAGGGTCGGGGCTCCCTTCCCCCACAATTCCACCTGACCCGCTGCTCCCAATGCCAGGATCCGTCCGCCTGATAGGCCTAATGCATAGAGGGGTTCGGGCTTAGAAAGCAGTTCGCTTACAATGGTCGAATCTGCTGGATCTGCCAGCCATGGGAGAATAATCGATCCCGGAAGCCAATTCAAGCCATCCAATGGCTTCTGCGCATCCTCTTCCACAACCCAATAGCCTAAGGCAGAAGCTGCTCCATCCATGGCGAATAGCATAGTCCCATTGGAAATCGCCTGAAGGATCGCTATTCCGAGATGAAATTCTCCCAAGGCATTTACCCAAGACTCCGCTTCCCCCCCAGTAATGAAGAGAATACCTGGGTTGAGTTCTTCAATATGGATGACCTTCTCTAAAGGTTCAATTGGAATTGAAAGATCAAGCAGGCTTTCCATTTCAAGCAGAAATTGACTCAAGTCCTCTCGAACTTCTTTCGACGAAGAAATACATTGGGGCGAATACGTCAAATCCGCATGTTGTAGGATTGATTCCGCTAAGCCAGCAAATTCCCCTCCTAACATTGGTGGCCCATCCGTGATGATCACCCAACCCTCGCCCCGAGGCCTTTGAAACAATTTCCCACCTTGAATCACGACATCTCCATAATCCGCCATACAATTGCGGAAAGCAATGCTACCCCACGCATGAGGGCTGCCTCATGAAAATTAAAATAGGGGCTGTGATGAGGTGCATCCAATCCTTCCTGCAGAGAAGCAGATCCTACTAGAATTAAACACCCCGGGATGGTTTCCATCATATAAGCCATATCTTCCGAGACCATACTGCGTTCCCCAACGGCTAAATGCACATCTGAGAACTGCTCCTGAGCAACTGCCTGGGCAAGAACTGCCAATTGTGGATCATTTACGACTGGCGGTGTAAGCCGGTCAATCCTTATCTCAGTTTCGCAGCCAAAGGCGAGTGCAATATGTTTTGCAATACTTTCCGCTCTTTCCAAAACCTTTTGCCGTACTTCTGGCTCGAAAGTACGAATCGTCCCGCGCATGGAAGCTTCCTCGGGAATCACATTAAATGCCTCTCCAGCCTCTATTTGCGTCACACTCAGGACAGCTGATTTGAGCGGATCGATGCTACGCGAGACGATGGATTGGAGTGCACCTACGATCTGCGCGCATACGAGAACTGGATCACGCGCATGTTGGGGAGCTGCTGCATGCCCGCCCTTTCCTTTTACCTTGATTTCAAGAACATCTGCTCCTGCCATGACAGAACCCGAGCCAATCCCAAGCCATCCCTCTGGTTTTTCATTCCATAGATGAAGCGCCAGGCAATAATCCGGTAAAGGATCCTTCAGGACACCCTCTTCAATCATACGTAGCGCCCCTCCAAGACCCTCTTCCGCCGGCTGAAAAACAAATTTCAAACAGCCGTGCAGGTCTGCAATGGCTGAATGTAATATATGAGCGACGCCAAGTCCAATTGCAATATGTCCATCGTGTCCGCAGGCATGCATAACACCCGGGCTGGCTGAGGTATAAGGTATCTTGTTCAATTCCTGAACGGGAAGGGCGTCCATATCAAACCGTAAAAGCACTGTAGGACCAGGATAATCGCCCTCCAGCAATCCAACTACCCCTGTTTCAGCTACTCCCTCTTGAACCTGATAACCGATAGCTTTTAATATTTCTGCGACAATTGCTGATGTTCGATATTCCTGAAATCCAAGCTCCGGATGTTGATGAAAGTCCCTTCTCCATGAAATCAGTTTTTCCTTGAGGAGAGAGGCTTCCTTTGTAAAATTTGGCTTCACTCTTGCACTCCTACAATACCCCCTTGAGATTGTTCAGCCTGCATGGAATCTCACTTGATCTCTCTCATTGATCTCATTGAAGGGGCTTCCTAGGTATTCCTGTTCTGGGCCTTCATGATGCAGCGGGGATTGATTCCACCTGGATTCTGAAACCAGTTAACATTCATCCAACGTTGAAAATCGCATACTGCAGAAAACATGCCTTGATTTATTCTTTTTAGAGATCCATTGAACGCTAAAGAATAACTCACTGGAAAGATTACTGATGTTTCCCGCTTCCCTCTTCTTCTCCCTTTGATTTTATCAATGGAATCGGAGATGCTTTCGGTTCATCAATCAGCTGGATCTCCTCCATTAGGAATTCTGATCGAATGCCCTCCTCCAGCGCAACGATCACCGCATCCTTTAAGGGGACAACATCCACTACCATCCCCTCTCCCATGGGCGTTATGACCCGTTTATTCTTCTTGGGAAGTTTCTTACGTGCTTCGGTATATTGCTCATATTCATAAACCAAGCAACAACGAAGTCGGCCGCAGATGCCAGTGATTTCTTGTGGATTAAGAGAGATGCCTTGTGCTTTTGCCATCCGAATCGAAATTGGACAAAACTCCGACAGAAATCCTGCGCAGCATCGATTTTCAAGCCCGCAAGCTCCCATGCCTCCGAACAACTTAGCCACATCCCGCGGTCCAATCTGCCGCAACTCTATATGGCAGTGACGATAGGATCTTTGCATTCGCTTTTGGAGTGACTTCAAATCGACTTTTTCATCGCCTTCGCTAGTATAGGATATTGTTAGGCGAGAGCCATCGTAGGAGAATTCCGCCCTGGCGATCTTAACGCCTTTCACACCTAACTGCTGAATCTTTTCTTGAGAACTCTCAAGGGCTTCCGCTTCCCGCTGTTGCCACATCCGGTGCACGACGAGATCCTGTGGCGTTGCCCGGCGCTCAATGTATTTCAAGTGTCCCTCACTGCGCTCCTCAGGAACTGCCACGAAGGCGATCACTTGCCCCATTTCTTTTCCGCGACTCGTTGATACGATGACAAAGTCACGTATCTTGATATCACATTGTGGGGGAACTCCAAAATGGTAGAGCTTACCCAGAGGATGAAAGCGGATAGCTAGAATCTGCGAAGTATTATTTATATCCATCACCTTTACCTTGATTTTAACCATTCAATCCATAACTGTCTTTACTTCCATCATAACCCAATTGCCGCCAAGTCACAAAAAGACTGAAGAGAATCCGGCTCCTGCAAGAATTGTACACGATTCAGCGAATCGCATACACTCAGAATAGACTGGTGTTGTGCCCTGCCTGCTTTTCTTCGGTTGCTTTTCAATCTGCCATGTGAATTTCGACCGAGGTCTCACCCTTCAAAACACGAATACTTATCTTCGCTGCCAGATCCCTCGCAATCGATCTAAAAGCGATCGAAACTGGGGACTCGGGGTGAGAAATGATAACGGGCACTCCGGAATCTCCGGCTTCCCGTACTCTCGGATCCATAGGCACAGTTCCAATCAATGGCACGCCGGTGTCTCGCGCCAATTCTGCCCCTCCGCCGTGGCCAAACACGTCTACACGTTCCCCGTTGGGGAGCTCGAGATAACTCATATTCTCCACAATCCCCAGGACCGGGATTTCCATGGTACGGAACATTTCCAATCCACGACGCGCATCTTCCAAAGAGACCTTTTGGGGTAAAGTGACAATGACACCGCCCGACAACGGCAAGGTTTGTGCCAGGCTGAGCTGAGCATCACCTGTCCCTGGCGGGAGATCCACAATTAAATAATCCAATTTTCCCCAGTCGACATCATTAATAAACTGCCGGATAGCTGAATGGAGCATGGGTCCTCTCCAAATCAATGGTTGACCAGGGGGGACAAGAAAGCCAATGGACATCAACCGAACGCCGTAGGCTTCCGCCGGGATTAACTTATTCTCTTTTACTATCGGGACATGTTTGGTTCCCATCATGGTAGGGACATTGGGACCATAGATATCGGCATCGAGAAGACCAACACGAGCGCCATTTTTAGCAAGCGAGACAGCGATATTGACTGCTACCGTGGTCTTCCCAACCCCGCCCTTCCCTGAAGCAATGGCAATCGAATTCTTGATTTGATTCTGAGTCGACGCTTGGACCTGACGATCCGAAGGGACGTTGGCACGGAGCTCAACCTCGACTGTGGAAACGCCATCCACAGCTTCGACTGCCCGACGAGCCTCACGGACGATCTGCTCACGCAGCGGACAAGCGGGCGTGGTGAGTTCAATAACGAAGGATACCCGATCTCCATTGATCTTGAGATCCTTTACCATTCCTAATGACACCAGATCTTGACCTAATTCCGGGTCCTGAACTTGGCCCAGCGCTTTTAATACCCTATCCGCAGTCACGGTTTTTTCCATTCATAGCCTCCGGTCATATGAGTTCTTGCACTTCCCTTGGCCTTTGATTAAGTTGAAGGAACCGAATCACATCGTCACGAGCTTGAGTGAAGAGGACAAGAAGTTCTTTGTCCTCCCCTTTAAACCGCTTCACCACTTGCGTCGCGCACACTGTACAACCCCTCATGGCACGATAAGAGTCAGTGTGACAAGACAAGCAGCCACTCAGTCGAACGAGTAGAAAACCAAATGCCAGTTGATCTAGAGAAGCCTCTGGTTCTAGTGTCACTCCTTCGACTAATTTATGCCAAGCCTCCCCGCGCAAATCACGCAAGTAGGGAGCAACACGCATTGGGAAAAGGATTTCGGTATCACTTTGATACACAGTACCCCCATCGCTCTCTGCCGGAATCGGCATTGGGTATGCTTTCTTTACATTTGACTTGGCCTATTTTCGTGATGTCTTCGCCGCTTCCTTCTCTGCTCGAGCCACCTGCTCGAGATGGTAATTCGATGGTCGAATTACACGGTAATACGATATGGGCTTTAAAAGACGTTCTTTATCGTAAATATGTCCAGTGATACGCTCGTAGGATGCTAGCTCGAAATCATGATCCATCTTGATCGCATCAAAAGGACAAAATTCTGCACACAAACCGCAATTCATGCAGAGATCAATATCAATACTGAACTCCTTCGGTTCCGGGATAGGACGTCCCGAGACCGGATCTGTGGAACGAGTGATCCAGATACATTGTGGCGGACAGACTTTGGAGCAAATACCACACGAGGTGCAGCGAACCCTTTTCTCTCCCTGAGAACCTTCCTCATAAACCAGAAACGGGAGGAAACGGAATTCTTCCGGTGTAATTAACTTTTCTTCCGGATATTCGACGGTAAAAATCCCCTTCGTTTTGGAACTTTGACGAATAGCGGTGGTTTCTTCTCTGGAATAGCGTCGAACCCAGCCGCGCATGTCCTCCACATAGGTTTCAACAAAGTGCTTTAGGGTGACACCTAATCCCTTAAGAATCCCTTTTCCGTACATTCTGCTCTCCAACACGGATCTCACATTTCGCCATGAATGTGATCAGCGATCCGTCTCACCCAGTACAATATCAATCGATCCAAGGACTGCCACCACATCTGCGATTTTATAGCCCTTACACATTTCACCCATCGCAGTAAGGTTGATGAAAGAAGGCGCTCGAATATGATAACGCCAGGGATTGGGCTTTCCGTTCGAAACCACATAAAATCCAAGCTCGCCTTTTGGATTCTCCACTCTACCGTAGGCCTCACCTTGCGGGACTCGTACTTGATATTGAAGACGCCCGGTTTGAATCTCCCCTTCAGGAATATCCCGTAAAACCTGCTGGAGGATTTTTAGGCTTTGGCGAATCTCATCCACCCGGATCAAGTAGCGATCGTATACGTCGCCGTTATAACGTACCGCCACATCGAAATCAAAACGCTCGTAGATCGAATAAGGGTCAGCTCGACGAACATCATATGGGATCCCAGAAGCGCGCAAGACCGGTCCGGCAGCAGAATATGCCACTGCTTTCTCAGGTGGTAAGATCCCCACACCGATACCGCGTGCTCGCACAATTTCATTGTCAGTCAAATAGGTCTCCAGCTCATCCACCTTCCGGGGGAGCCGTTCGTAAACCAAAGCATGGACCTTCTCGAGTATCCCCTCAGGCAGGTCACGTGCGACGCCGCCAAAGCGCAAATAGTTGCACATCATTCGCGAACCGGCAGTGGCTTCAAAGATATCTAAAATAAGCTCCCTTTCATTGATGGCATAGAGTGCTGGAGTAAAAAATGCGCCTAAATCATTCAGTAGGAAGCCAATCGCCCACAGGTGATTCAGAATACGGGTGAGTTCAGCCATCATGACCCGGATATATTCCACCCGTTCTGGTGGCTGGATTCCCATTAATTTCTCCACTGCCATCGCATAACCAAAGTTATTGCTCATCGAGCAGAAGTAATCAAGACGATCTGTATAAGGCATGTTCATGATGAACGTATTCCGTTCACCGATCTTTTCATGGTTACGATGCAGATATCCCATCACCGGCTGAAGATCTACAATAGTCTCACCATCTAGCACAACAACCATGCGGAAAACGCCATGGGTGGAGGGATGCTGTGGTCCAAGATTAACAACTATTTGATCGGTCAACAAAGATCGTCCATTTGAACCCGCTTCTGTTTCGATCCTTTTTGTGCCCGCGTAGATCAAAGAATCTTTTTCAGGGATCCATTGGTCGGGGTCAAAACCTTCAGGATATTGGACATTTTTCTTATAAGGATTTTTTTCCTCAGCCCGTAAGATCTGACCTTCTGGCCAGCGACTCTGGAACGGTTTCCCCTCCTCTTCATAGAAAGGTTCCTTCCAATCTTTACGCAGGGGATGCCCATGAAATCCTTCCCACATCAGGATTCGTCGCAAATCCGGGTGTCCAACAAATCGGATTCCAAGCAAATCCCAAGCTTCCCGTTCCTGAAAATCAACTCCAGGATAGACGGGCACAAGCGAGGGGACTAGCGGATTGTCACGCGGGGCTTGGACTTTAAAGATAAGGGCTGGACCGCCTTGGCTTCGATAGGCATGATAGACCACTTCCATTTTGTTTTCCGGAAAGTAATCTACACCCGTAACTGAAGAAAGGTAATCAAATCCGCGCTCATCCCGAATCACATATGCAAATTCAATCAAACTTTCAGGAGAGACCCAAAAACCTTCATACCCTTTCCGATCATCTTTTTGAATTTGCTCAGGGAAACGAGTCTGCAAATCCTGCATAATTTCTACGGGATCCGAACTCGTACGCGCTTTTTCCGACACTACATTTCCTCAACTAAAGGAGATTGTTACACCTATGCATTTAAACTAGCCTGATTGCTCAGATTCCTGATTGGCAGCAGCCTGGGATTTAATCAGTAGAGTATCTTGCGGATCGATCAGGTCCGGGCCTAGAAGCGGTCCTGCAATTTCATCCTTTGTTTCTCTCCGGTACCACTTTACCGAACGGATCGACTGCGTATCGATCATCTCCTGCAATTTTATCAAACCGTGTAATAACGCCTGAGGCGTGGGAGGGCAGCCAGGTATATACACATCAACGGGTAAGAATTTATCGACGCCATCGACGACGTTATAACCCTCCTTAAAAGGTCCTCCACCGGAAGCGCAAGCTCCCATCGCAAGGACATACTTTGGTTCAGGCATTTGGTTGTAGAGACGGACGATCTGGGGAATCATCTTTTTTGTTACTGTACCGGAAATGATGATGAGATCGCTCTGGCGCGGACTAGGGCGCATGATCTCCATCCCGAATCGAGCGAAATCATATCGGCTCGAAGCAGTACAGATCATCTCAATCGCGCAGCAAGCCAGACCGAACATCATCGGCCAGATGGAAGATCGCCGCCCCCAATTGTAGATCTTATCGAGGGTTGTGATAAGCACCTGCTCCTGCAGATTTTCAGGGATCGAGATCTCCGCATCGCTCAGATCATCTATCATGAATAATATAACCTCCAACAGCCAGCGCCCCAGATATAAGAGCATTCATGGGGAAATAAAATCCGTGTTAACAAATTAGGTGAACTTTGTTGGATTTCGAGATAGACATGGGAACGCAAGACAATTGATCCTTCCAACCGGCCTGGCACATGGATATTTACCGAAGCTTTGACTCGAACGCAACTCCATCCCCCTTTTCACGTCCGAGAAGAGACAATAGCAAAGAGCTCGCCTATCACATACGAGCATCTAAAAATCATCCGAAATTATGCTCGCAGCCTGGAGAAATTATAAATTTGCGGGGAGGGGGATGTCAAGGTAATTGCTCTCGCGCCGATATCCAACCGAAAGGCTCCAAAATGGTATTTCTCATCAACTTCAAGGCGTTCTATACAGACCCAAAGCGCAAATTTATAGCCCTGTGGAGGTTCCGCGTAACACAGAGATGATTGTGCCGAAAAGACCCATAATCAGCAAAGCGAGGATTGCGATCATTGGAGGAAATCCCGTTTCACTGCTTCCGCCCAATGGTTCAATTGTCGGTTGAACAACAGGAGGGGCAGGTGTAAATGTAGGTAATCGAGTCGCAAAGGCTTTCCCCAAATTAAACTGCGCAGCCAAAGTCGGATCAATCGTCGCCGTAACTCGCGGTGTTGATGTGGGCAAAGGTTCGATAATCGGGAGCATGCTTGGTCCTGTCTCCAGGACCACATTAGGCGAGTAAACCCAGGCAACATCGCCCTGGACTCCAGGATAGACAATCTGGATCCAATCCCCACCTGGGGATCGTCCTATCGCTGGGGCTCTCTGTCCAGCAATTAATACGCCGACAAGATCACATTCAGTATTTGGGCATAGCCGGACATTAACCTGATCCGGGACAATAATCATTGGCCCTTCCGGTGTTCCAGTAACGGTAGGCACAGGTGTATTCCCTTGGAGTGAAATACCTGAACCTGGAGACATTGGAGCAGCAGCCAGGATAATTCCCGCAAGAAGGACCAGGATCAGGCATAAAAAGCGATTCATGCAACCCCTCCGATCTTCACTTCCCTATCGGCTCGCATTATACTACATTGGTTCACATCATCATCGTTTGCGAAGGATATCAGGGCAATGGAGCAATTCACCTTTCATGGACCCATTAAAGCGCAGGACTTCGCAACAGCGCTCATGGCGGAATTCAATCAGGGAAATTTACGATCCCAAGCAGTTGGAGAGAGAGACCATCTTGTGGTCCAAATCGTCTCAGTCGATCGACCCCTATCCGGAGGGAGAACAGCTCTGACTATCCATCTATCCGAAATAGAAGATGGCGTTCATGTCCAAATTGGTCAACAAGAGTGGTTGGGAATTGCCGCCAGCCTTGGAAGAACCGCGCTGGATTTATTGCGAAATCCATTATTCCTGTTAGGCAGACTGGATGATGTGGCTCAGGATATCACATCCCTTCAATTGCAGGATCGTATTCGAGAAACCTTACAACGCACTGCTGAGACATTGGGCGCCTCCCACGAAATCTCTGAACGGTTGCGCCGCCTTACTTGTGATCATTGTCAAACGGCCAATCCTGTCGGAGAACCCCACTGCATCGCCTGTGGCGCCCCTTTAGGCCCTTCTCAACCGATTGCATGCCTGAAATGTGGGTACATTACTCAACAAGGGGCCATTTACTGTCCGAAATGTGGAGAAAGGATCGGTTCAACCGCTTAGGATGAACATTACCTGATTGTGATACCAATCTTGCACCCAATCATTTGGATGAGCGGGACCTTCTTTCATATCACAGCCCTGCAATTGCTCGATCCCGAGAAAGGAAGTGCATTACTAGATTTCAACAAAGGGCAAATTGAGGAAAATCTCAATGCTTCAAACCCTCCTATCGGTTCAAAACCTGCGGGAGGGTTTTTTCTATCTGAACCCAAGATACGCCTGGCAGTCCTTGATCATCCCTTCTTGGTCGCCTATCCTTCGGCGGTATTCAACTCCTTCAGACTTGTGCGAAGCATGCAACCAGAGTGGATGAATAGAATAATGGACTGCAAATGCTCCATTGTGACAAAACACATGCATCAGGCATAAGTGCTTCCCGTAAGATGAGCATTGAAAATCAAAATGAGATTCTATTTACTAGGTTTCAATCGAATGGAATAGAATAGGAGTGATCTTCAAGATACCCCAACCTTCTCCTCAAGGGCGATCTTATAGCCGCGCTCAAGGGCAGCCAAATTCATGTCGAGCATTTCCTTATGACGCTGGGGGATGTGTTTTCCCAAGGATTTCCCCACCGCTTCTAGGGTGAAGACCGGTAAACGCTGCAAAAGCGCTCCGAGAAGGACAAGGTTAGTCAGACGACGATTCCCAATTTCCTCCGCAATCTCATTGGCAGGGATGACAACCACATCCAAATCCTCTCGCGTAGGAGAGCGATCTACAAGCGATTGATTGACAACCAACACTCCCCCAGGTTTTATTAGCGGTTCATACTTCTCTAATGATGGTAGATTCATCACAATCACAGCCTTGGGATTGCGCACTACAGGTGATCCGATTTCTTCGTCGCTGACAATGACTATACAGTGCGCAGTGCCCCCACGCATCTCCGGACCATAAGAGGGGATCCAGGTGACATGGAGATGATTATCCAAGGCAGTATACGCCATGAGCTGACCCGCGAAAAGCACCCCCTGACCTCCAAAACCCGATATGATGATCTCTGTCTGCATGACCCTTTCCCCTATTCCCCCTGATTTTTCTGGAATGCGGAATGGACTTTATAATCTCCCAACGGAAAAACAGGGAGCATATGTTCTTCAATCCATTTAAGCGCCTCATCCGGAGGCATGCCCCAGTTGGTAGGGCAACTGGAGAGCAATTCAACCATGGAGAAACCGATTCCAATTTTTTGTATTTCAAAAGCCTGGCGAATCGCTTTCTTCGCTTTTCGAATGTTGGCGACATTATGCAGGCTGCGACGGACAATATAGGCTGCCCCGTCCAATTGAGACAAGATCTCACACATCTTCAAGGGAAAGCCATGCGTTTCAACATCTCGCCCCAGAGGCGTTGAGGTTGTCCTCTGTCCTGGCAAGGTAGTTGGCGCCATTTGACCGCCTGTCATGCCATAAATAGCGTTATTGATGAAAATGACCGTGATGTTTTCACCACGTCCAGCAGCATGCAGGATTTCCGCTGCACCGATCGAAGCCAGGTCTCCATCTCCCTGGTAGGTAAAGACGAACTTGTTTGGATTTACCCGTTTCAAACCCGTTGCCATTGCGGGTGCACGACCATGAGCCGCCTCAGCGAAATCCATGTTGAAATAATTGTAGGCGAAAACAGAACAACCTACGGGTGCAACCCCTATGGTGTCTTCCCGTATCCCCATCTCATCGATCACTTCAGCAATTAATTTGTGTGCAACACCATGGGTGCATCCGGGACAATAATGGGTCGCAACCGATGTCAAGGACTCTGGCTTGGCATAAATTTGTGTTTCAACCAGATTGGTTTTTTCCATGGAATGCTTCTCCTATGCCGTCTGCAGGATTTGAGAATGTAATTTCTGTATCTCTGCAAGTACCTCATCCGGTAATGGGACCACGCCACCCATTCGACCATAGAAGGATATCGGGACACGACCCTCGACGCCGAGTCGAACATCCTCCAGCATTTGACCCCCGTTCATCTCCACCACCAGGATCCCTTTCACTTGTTCGGCAACTTCTTTAACACGCTTATATGGATAAGGATAGAGAGAAATCGGCCGTAAAAGACCGACACGGATCCCTTCTTCACGCGCAGCGCTCACCGCCGACTGTGCGATCCTCCCGGCTGTTCCGAACGCTACAATGGCTATCTGCGCATCTTCGATCATCCACTCTCGGAAACGGATTTCATCTCTCTCTATCAGACGGTATTTTTCCATTAGTTTAAGGTTGAATTTTTCCTCTTCATTTGGATCAAGATAGATGGAAGTAACCACATTGGGTGCTCGCCCTCTCGCACCAGTTAAAGCCCAGGCAGGACGCGTAACAATAGGACGAACTGGACGCATTGGTGGTAATTCGGCAGGCTCCATCATTTGCCCCAGGCTGCCATCTGCCAATACAATGACGATCGTGCGATACTTTTCTGCCAGGTCAAAAGCCTCTACGGTCAGATCGATAAGCTCCTGAACAGTTGCAGGAGCCAGGACAAGCGACCGATAGTCACCGTGGCCACCCCCTTTAACGATCTGGTTATAATCCGCTTGAGTTGGGGCGATATTTCCTAAACCCGGTCCACCGCGCATGATGTCAACCAACACAACTGGCACCTCGGAGCCCGCAATATAGGACAACCCTTCCATCATCAGGCTCACCCCGGGGCTGGAAGACGAAGACATCACACGCACGCCGGCGCATGCTGCGCCATAGACCATATTAATCGCAGCTACTTCGCTCTCCGCCTGCAGAAATACTCGCCCCAGCTCCGGCATCCTTCTTGCCATGTGCTCCAACGCTTCCGTCTGAGGGGTGATAGGATAACCAAAATAAGCCTCACAACCCGCACGGATCGCGGCTTCAGCAAAGGCAACATTGCCTTTTAATAATTCTTTTGCCACGTATGCCCCTCCTAAACGCCTTCAGGAACAACCTTTTCCTCACGAATATATCGAAAGACCGAAATCGCAGCATCCGGGCAAATCTGCGAACAGATAGCGCAGCCCGTGCATTCATCATCCGGATCCACTAATTCGGCTGGATGATAGCCCTTGGGGGTTAGGCGATTCTCCGTTAAACGGATAAGGTTCTTCGGGCAGACCATGGTGCACAAACCACAGCCCTTGCAGAGCGCATCATCGATCTCGATCCTGCCTCTTGCCATCAACAACCTCCTTTTCGCGCTAATATCACCATACTCCGCTTGCTTCAATTGCTCCAGTGCATACCATCACTCCACCCATCGTCAAATATCCCTCATCATTTTCCTGCAACTTCCCTTTATAACAATAATTATAAACGTTAAACTCAGATCAAACCGATCGCATGATTATTAATGGGTGCAATCCTTGGAGTGTTGCATCTTGTATTCCCGCACTGGGAGTTGTGACGGTGTGCCCCCTACTTCAACACCAAAGGTTTTATGCAACATCAAATGGAATATGCCCATATTTCATCGCAAAATAGCGACAACAACAGCGCGGATCAATTCTTTCAGCCATGTCGGATATTCGGTTGACTACGAATCGAAAACCGGTATACTTCGAACGACGTCTCTCGAAACGAAATTCTCACCATTTAACGGATACGACATTCAGTCGATATCGAATAAAACCAAATTGATCATTGAAATCCGATCCGGATAATGGTCGAGAAGGCAGGTAGCTATGTCTACAAATCAACTTCCGCTCCCACCCCATTATGATCCGAATAATGTAGGAATGGTTTGGCGAGTGCCCTACCAGGAACGCTTTCAGCAAGCATTGCAATGGGCTCAGATTCATCACCTAACATCTGCCATAGAAGACAAATTTCGAATCTGTCTGATTTTGGTTGATATTCAAAATACATTTTGCATTCCTGATTTCGAATTGTTCGTCGCTGGCCGGTCAGGGAATGGCGCTGTCGAGGATAACAAGCGTTTATGTGCCTTTATATACAGCAATCTGCCTCGCATCACAGAAATCTCACCGACCATGGATACCCATCAGGCGATGCAGATCTTCCATAGTATTTTTCTTGTCGATAAAAATGGTGAGCATCCACCCGCATTCACGCTCATCTCAGCGGAAGATATCGAACAGGGGCATTGGAAAATAAATCCTGCCCTGCTCCCCATCCTTAAGATCGATCCTCATGATGCCCATCGTTATTTGCGCCATTACGTCCGCACTTTGAGTGAAAGTGGGAAATTCAATCTCACCATTTGGCCTTATCATGCGATGTTGGGCGGAATTGGGCATGCTTTGGTCTCCGCCGTAGAAGAAGCCATCTTTTTCCACACCATCGCCCGGCACAGTCAGCCTGATTATCAGATCAAGGGGGATAATCCGCTCACAGAGCATTATTCCGTCTTAGGCCCAGAAGTGACGCAGGATGATCAAGGCAGGAAGATCGGCATGAAAAATCAAGAATTCGCCGAGAAGCTGACGCTATTTGACATGCTGGTCATCGCCGGACAAGCCAAGAGTCATTGTGTTGCCTGGACCCTTGATGATCTCCTTCAAGAAATTCTTGTCCACGATCAATCCCAAGCCAGAAAAGTTTACCTGCTCGAAGATTGCACTTCTCCGGTTGTGATTCCTGGCGCTGTCGATTACACCGATGAAGCGGACCGGGCGTTTCGGAGGTTTGCAGACGCCGGGATGCATGTTGTCCGCTCAACCGATCCGATTGAACATTGGCCAGATGTGGGGTTTGCGTAGCCCTGTCAGCCGAGAGGAAATGAATCGTCAAGCCCAAGATGCATTTTTAAATTCACAGCAAGAACGATTGGTTTACAGCATGGGGGATCATTTTAACCCGAAAATATTCCATCGACCTAGCCCCTCTCCCCATGCTGGAGAGGATCAGGCTGAGGGAAAAAACCTCACCCCTTCTCCCTTAAGCGAGTGGGGGCTTCATCTCCCATCGAGAAAGTGAAGGGCGGGACCAATAAACCTCCCTCGCCGGAAAACCCATCATCTGTTCAGAAGGAAGTTGGTTCCTCCTCACTTGCGGGGAGGATAGATTGGGTGCTGGCGATCTTGATGTTTACTTCACTTAGTGGTCAGAAAGGCAGCATGTTTTTGCCGGTCGTGTTGGCGTTTGGCTGCCACAAATCCCCATGTCATAACCAACAACTTCTATTTGGTCGAAAAATTGCCATGGAGGTTCTCTGGTATTCCCCTGTTTGAGAAAGGGCTTGTTT
Organism: uncultured Anaerolineaceae bacterium; assembly: GCA_964353875.1. GTDB lineage: Bacteria > Chloroflexota > Anaerolineae > Anaerolineales > E44-bin32 > MGNI01. The sequence continues at coordinate 24,977 of CAYGXU010000013.1, forward strand.
TGATTTAAGAAGGATTGAAATAATTGTAGATTGCACGTGAGAGGTTCGCCACCAACCTGGAGGCCTGATCCCATATCATCGGAGGATCATTCCAGAGGAAGACTGTAAAGGTATAATTCCCGCCGGGGGTAAAGACGATCCCGGCATCAACCAAGTATTGCATCGGTGAATCAGTCCAACCATGTTTATGGGCCACACGTGTGCCTTCAGGCACCCCTGCTTCGATCAAAGTTCCGATTTTATTTTGTGAGAGCAAATACAGCATTGTTCGACATTCATCTGGGAGGATATCGCTCCCAAAGGCTGCCAGAAGCGCGCCGCCACCGTTTGCACATTGATAGATATCGGTTAGCAAGATCCCAATCTCGGAGGCGGTAGTCTGATTGTATGGATCCGGCCCGGTGGTAATATCCGCACGTTGATTGCCAGGTGTACGAGGTTGAATGAGGAGAGGCGAATCAGCTCTAAAATATCCCCCCAGAAAGCTGCTTTCCAGGCCTAAATCACGCAGGGTATTCGTAACCACCACTGGACCGGGACTCCCGGTCTCATCCAGGCCGTTCAACCTCTCTACCAGCCAATCCGAGGTTGCATTGCCGGACTTCACAATCATCTCATACATCCACTTTTCCGCTTCTGCATCTAAGGGTTCATTAAAATACCGATAGTACGAGATCATCACCCCTATTTTAATCGTAGAAGCTGCAGTAAAAGCGATGTCCGGTTCGACCTCAATATCTGCTCCCCTTAGACGAGCGAAGTGGATCTCTTCCCCCGTACGTAAATCCTGCAGATAAATCACAGCCAGACCATCAAAATTGGCCACTTCCAAATTTTGTTTAAGCAGAATCTCAAGGGTTGAAAAAGCAGGTCGTGGCGCTTCTTGAGACACGACCGGCAGGTTCACCCGTCGCGTAGATGGTCTATTGAGAATCTCGCCAATCAATTCTTTAGCCCTGGTGATATCGAGTACCTGTCCGGGTTTGCCGGAATTAAAATTGGGCGTGCCAGGCACCGGCGCAGCTGCTTGCGGGGGCTGATCATAACGAGCAGCAATGTCGCGTAACGTTACTTCTAATTCCGTTTGTGAGAATTCGGATTTGAGTGGGATACTCTGCTGTTGCCCGGGGCGCTTCCAGAGGAAATCCCAGAATCCTTCCCAGAAATCAGTTTCCGTACGCGCCAGTTCTGCCGCAGCGAGCATGACTTCGGTATCCAGACGAAATCCCACACCGGCTGGATTGAGCAAAATTATCGCATCGCCATAGTACAACTCAACCGGAGTGCTGTATACCTGAAGCAAGCGCTCGAGAGCCTTGGCTTTCTCAAGCCCTCCAACCGGAACTCCAGCGATGGTTAAACGATTGGGGAGGCTTACTCGCTCTCGGCTATATCGGATTAGCTCAAAAAAAGTCAAACCGAAAGCCAAGATGAGCAATCCAATTGAGATCCACAGCAGCAGGCTTGGCCTACGTTTCCTCATTTGGCCTCCGAGAGGATGAGTATATCATAAGCAATAGAGGCTGTTTCATTATTTATGCATCCCTTGGTCACCGTTCACACCCGCTCAATCGTGACCCTTTCCGGCAATATTTCCAGCCGCCAATATCCCAGACCATCGAATTTATAAGTGACCGTCAATCGATTGTGATCACGCTCCACACTTTCAAGGTGAATTGGTCGTTTAAAATTGAACGTAATCAATTCATTATCCCAATCCCCTTGGAGATGTGGGTCAAAACCTTTCGGAGGGAGAAGCGCTCTTTCAATATCGGTTTCATCAAGTAATAGGCGCAAGATCGCCTCAGAAATGTCCACTACCCAGAGAAGGCTCGAGCGGGCTTGATTTTCGACCTCCTGGATTCTTTCCGCTTCCGATAGCTCCCATTGGATCGGATTCCAGATCCCGGGCAAGTTGTCAGCATTCATCGTCTCCGGATCAATGACACTGGGCATGGAAACACTCCTTTTGAATAGTTCTTATTCACATATATTGAACGGCAATGTACGTCCTGGATCTTTCTTCTTCTGATTAATTTTTACTTTTTCCCGATCTCGATCACTTATCGGCATGTCCTCGATCAACCAAAGGACTGAAGTTGCTCCTCCAATATCTTAGCATTCTCCTCCAGAGCTGAAAGTCTGTCTCTTTCCTTCTCGACCACCTCTGTAGGAGCACGTTGTGAAAATGGACTTGCCAGTAAGCCTTTTAGGCGTCCTATCTGTTTCTCAACCTCAGCCAGCTCTTTCGAAATCCTTTCTCGTTCCACCTCCAGATCCAGCATTCCGGAGAGTGGCAAATAAACCTCAATCGAGCCAATTGCCAGAGGTATCGCGTCGGCGGGTTTTTCTTCGAGCATCCGCTCCATTCTCAAACGCTTCGGGTCGAGATGACCGAGGTGGATTAACACCTCCCGCATCGACTCAAGCAAGGTCTGGTAACCGCCTGTCTGGATGAGAGCCGTGATCGTTTTCCCCGCCTCGACTCTCTTTTCTGAGCGTATATTACGAATAGATCGGACGAGCTCCATGATCATTGAAAAATCTTGGATGGCAGAGAGATCAACCTCGATTTTGGCCTCTTCTTCGGGCCATCGCGAGGTCATGATCGCCTGGTCCCATCCTTCGGGGGGAGCAAACCCCGCTGGGTGACTTTGACAGGCCTCCTTCAGATGCCCCCACAATTCCTCGGTGACAAAAGGAATGAAGGGATGCAGCATACGCAGGCATGTATCCAGCACATGAACCATGGTCTTCACCGTAAGCCATGCGTTTGCTTCGTCCTCTTGTACCTGAAGCTTGGCAACCTCAAGATACCAATCTGCAAACTCACTCCAGAAGAAGTCATAAATTTCTCTTCCGGCCTCTCCATATTGGAAGGTGTCAAACAATCGGTTCACATCCCGTGTAAGCTGCGTCAAGCGCGCCCGGATCCAACGATCAGCCAGGGTTGGCTGAGGCTGTGTTGGGGGGCATATGGGAGCTTGATCGATCGCGGCAATCACCAGCCGTCCCACATTCCAGATCTTGTTGGCAAAATTGCGATTGGCTTCGACCTTTTTTAGACTGAGATTCATATCATTGCCGGGTGTTGAGCCCGTGAGAAGGGTGAAGCGTAGAGCATCGGTCCCGTATTCATCCATCAGTTTGAGAGGATCGATCACATTCCCTAAAGATTTACTCATTTTTCTTCCGGCCTCATCCCTTACAAGGCCATGCAGGTAGATGTAGCGGAAGGGGACTTCGCCGGTGAATTCCAAACCAAGCATCACCATTCGAGCGACCCAGAAGAAAAGGATATCATAGCCTGTCTCCATCATGGTCGTCGGGTAAAACGCTTCCAAGTCAGGTGTTGCCTCCGGCCAGCCAAGGGCGGAGAAAGGCCACAAACCCGATGAAAACCAAGTATCTAAGACATCCGGATCTTGTTCAATTGCTTTCGAATTGCAATGCTGGCAACGATCAGGATCTGTACGACTCACTGTGATTTTTCCGCATTCATGACAATGCCAGGCTGGGATTTGATGCCCCCACCAAAGCTGTCTCGAAATGCACCAATCCCTGATACTTTCCAACCAGTTGTAATAAACGCCTGTAAAACGCTCGGGAATGATCACGATTTTGCCTGAACGAACCGCCTCAATAGCAGGTTTCGCTAAGGGTTCCATTCGCACGAACCATTGAGTCGAAACCATCGGTTCGATCGCCTCGCCTCCGCGTTGGCTTCGTGGGATTTGGGTAACGTAAGGTTCGGTTTTAATCGTCAAACCCGCTGTCTGCATGTCTTCCCATAGACGTTCACGACATTGGTAGCGATCCAAACCCTGGTAGGGTCCAGCGTTCTCGTTCATCGTGGCATCTGGATTGAGCACATTGATGATTTCCAGCCCATGTTTCTGTCCAATTTCATAATCTGTTGGGTCATGACCTGGGGTAATTTTTAATGCCCCAGCGCCAAACTCGCGATCGACATAATCATCTTCGATCACCGGGATGGAACGATTGAGAATCGGAACCAAGCAGCGTTTCCCCACAAGATGATGGAAACGATCATCCTCGGGATGCACGGCCACCGCGGTGTCACCCAGGATGGTTTCCGGTCTCGTAGTGGCAACCGGTATGAATTCCTCCATTCCCTCAACACGGTATTTAAAATAATACAACTTACCCTCTTCTTCGGAGTATTCCACCTCCAAGTTGCTAACCGCTGTTTTGAGACCAGGAGACCAGTTGACTAAATATGAACCCCGATAGATCAATCCCTTTTCATATAAACGAACAAAAGCCTCTCGCACAGCGCGCGAGAGACCTTCATCCAGAGTAAAACGCTCCCTTTCCCAATCACACGAAGCCCCCTGCCTGCGGATTTGCTTGGTAATGATCCCGCCATATTTTCGCTTCCACTCCCAAGTTCGTTGAATGAACTGCTCGCGTCCTACTTGTTCGCGCGATATCCCTTGCTTGCGGAGATATGTCTCGACCTGGAGTTGTGTAGCAATGCCAGCATGATCCGAACCGGGAACCCAGAGGGTTGGCACGCCCCTCATCCGACTGTGGCGGATCATCAAATCCTCGATGGAGAGTGTTATCGCATGACCAAGGTGAAGTTCACCGGTGACATTAGGCGGCGGCATGGAAATCACATATGGTTTTTGAGTTCGATCCTCCCGTGGACGAAAATAGCCTTTCTCCTGCCACATTTCATATAGTCGTTCTTCTACCTTGGAGGGATCATAGGCTTTTGGAAGTGCGAATCTTGACATGTAGGTCTCCTTGATCAAGTTCTGCTGTAAATATTAGTAGATGTACAAATCCATGCAAAGTGAGACAATAAAGCTGTCATAACCTTAATGCAACTCCAACCTCAGCGATCGTTGACAGGTTGACCTCATCGACGGGCAACTCTGAGACGATTTCCACTATTCTCGCACGCGTTGCACTTTGTAGATCAACCAACGAATCATGAAAATACATGACCAATCCGGGGTTAGTTATTGCCACTTGTATCCGGTTGATTTCACGAGAGAGCGGTAATCGCTCTTCACTCTTAATGCGACGAACCGTTGTTAAGACCTCCATTAAAGCTATGCCAAATGCATCAATCAACTCGTCCTGCTCGACCCATTGCATTTGCGGCCATGGTCCTAGGTGAATCGTGGGGCGTCCTTCTTTTTCTGCATAAAGGATACGAAAAACTTCCTCGGTGATATGAGGGAGCAGAGGAGCGAATAGCTTCAAGATGGTCAAGAAAACATGGTAAAGCGTATATCGCGCTTTCTCATGATCCTGTCCATCACCCTGATAAAGACGATGTTTAGCCAATTCGATATAATTATCGGCCAGATCGTGCCAGAAAAGGTTTTCGGTCTCGTTCTTGGCGCTCACATAGTCGTATTGACGGTAGGCAGTTGTCGCCAAATGGATCACCCTCTGAGTCCTACTCAGGATCCAGCGATCAACTGGCAGAAGTTGATCAACATCAACCCTAGGGCGCTCTCCTGAGAGGAAAGGTTCAGAAAATCTGGCTACATTCCATAGCTTTGTGTTCAATCGAGCGCCGTTGCGGATCTTTTGCTCATCGATGACTGCGTCTTTCCCATACCCGGATGAAGCTGCCCAGTAACGTACTCCATCCGCGGAATGGCGCTCGATCACGCTCATCGGCGTAATCAGCCCGCCTCCACGGCTTTTACTGATTTTACCTTTGCCTGAGGGGGCGATGCCCCACCCGGAAATAGCAATATCCTTCCAGGGAATCTCACCAAAATGGAGCACCGATTTCACGATCGTGTAAAAAGCCCAAGTTCGGATAATCTCATGTGCTTGTGGTCGCAAAGACATCGGGAAGACTTGTTGATACAACTGGGGATCCTCCAACCATCGACCCACAATTTGCGGGGATAGGGATGACGTTGCCCAGGTGTCCATGACATCCTTCTCCGGGATGAATTGATGGCTGCCACAGGGGCAAGGTTGTTTTGGCATTTCACTCAGCGGATCGATCGGTAAGCGCTCCTGCTCAGCGAAGATCACTTGCCCACATTCTTCACAATACCAGAGTGGAAATGGGACTCCGAAGAAACGTTGGCGGGAGATTAACCAGTCCCAGTTTAAATTCTCGACCCATTGCCGATAACGCATCTTCATATACTCGGGATGCCACTTAATCCCCTCCCCAGCCTGAAGAAATTTATCTTTGAAATCCAGAATACGGATAAACCATTGTTTGGTCACAAGGTATTCCACAGGTGTGTCGCAACGTTCGTGGGCGCGCACGATTTGAGGAAAAATCTCCTCCTTGAGAAGGAAGCCTTGCTCCGCGAGAGCAGCAACCATTCGATGATGAGCATCCACGGCTTTCATCCCGGTGAAATCCCCCGCTTCTTGGGTCAGGCGGCCTTCCCCATCCAGGATGGTTTTCAAGGGCAGATGGTATGTGCGCCACCAATCGATGTCCGTTGTATCACCGAAAGTACAACACATTACGATTCCCGTCCCTTTGCCCCGATCCACGCGGGCATCTTCCAGGATGGGCACCTCACAATTAAAAAGCGGAGTTCTGGCCTGTTGACCGATCAATGCTCGATGCTGCTCGTCCTCAGGATGGATAAAAACCGCGACACAAGCAGGAAGCAACTCGGGGCGAGTTGTGGCGATAGGCAAGATGGATCCATCCTCCGTGTGGAATGCAATGGTATACAATTTGCGCTCACGCTGTAAGTCGTTCAGATCCGCTTGCGCCAGCGCTGTTCTGCATTCAGAGCACCAAATGGATGGCGCTAAGTCGCGATAAATCATTCCCTTTTGATATAAATGTATGAAGGAAAGTTGTGAAGTACGTCTGGCCAACTCGCCAATGGTTCGATATGAATAATCCCAGTCAATGGAGAGTGCCAATCGTTGCCACAGTGAGCGATATTCCTCACCAATCTGCTTGCTGATCTGTAGGCAATTCTCGATGAAGATTTGCCTGCCAATTGTGCGCGCATCTATCCCCAGTTGTTTTTCTACCAGCCGCTCTGTAGGAAGCCCATTATCATCAAAACCCATGGGGTAAAAAACATCATAACCATTCATACGCCAAAAACGTGCCATGAAATCGGTTTGACTATAGGAATAGACATGTCCAAGGTGAAGATGGCCAGAAACCGTAGGCGGCGGTGTATCGATGGAAAAGGTCGGGCCTCTCGACCCACGCTGGTAGCGGTAAATCCCTTCCCGCCCCCATTGATCTTGCAGCCGCGGCTCCACTTCATTTGGATCATAATGAGGCAACATTGACATCATCACTTCCTGACTGGTTTAAAACATCTACGCAACCAAACAAAAAATAAACCCCTCCATCCATGAGGACGAAGGGGAATACCTCCGCGGTACCACCTCATTTCGCCATCCGTTTCCGAATGGACGCGCTTGCCACCCCGACAACCATCAGGGCATCGCTATAACGGGCTTACCCGCGCCGTTCTACTCACCTTTTCAGGGTTTCTTCGGCAGTTACGCTGGACGACCTTCAACGACTGCTGCTGCGGGGGCTTTCAGCCTTTGGCCCCACCTTCTCTGACAGCGCTTCGCCGTCTACTCCTCCCAGCGGATTGTTTTGAATTATTACCGCATTATAGCAAATATTCAAGCTCCTCGTCAAATAGACACGAATTCATGGGTGCATTCCACGGAGTGTTGCATCCTGTACTGCCACGGCCATATTTGGGTTGGTATGGCGCTGTCTTAAGAGATCAGCCCTATTCTATCTTTGGCACTCATATTGCCAGGGATGGTAGGGGCGAGAGCCGTTCTCGTAAATATAGGAACTGCTCTTTTGGAATGGTCCAACACCGCTGTCTCCCTCAACATGGCAATATGCAACATCTGACGGAATACACCCGAATTCACTATCGGACACGAATTCGGACATTGATCATCATCGAATTAATTTGCCAATATGACCATTCTGAGCCGGAGCAGAGCGGAGGCGAAGAATCCCTATGATGAAGCGAATGAAGGCATCGTTTCATGGATTCTTCGGGGCTATGCGCCTCAGACGGTCATCCCGATGTCATTATGGAATGATCTATTTGGCTTGAATGTGAACAAAAATACTTCCTGTCCGAATTTGCGTCTGAACTTTCCCAGTGCGGTGTCAAAAAAACACAGATGCTTAGATTGGAAATTTCGTTTGAGCAATCGGGCGTTTTGCGGAAATTGTGATTGGCGCAGGAAAAAGAACCCCCTGGGATTTCAAGATGCCTGACCTGAATCTATCGAGAACGACCGAAGGGATAATTTGATCAATAGGAAGGATGTATGAATTACCCATTTCTTCGAGGTTTCGGGGGTTTAAGTGGTCCTGCCCATTGATCTGGAAAAAGCTCTAAGGCCCGTTTCGCAGCGTCGGAAATTTGCTTATCCTGGTCAAATCGAAGCTTACTAATAGCATCTTGAGCCTCACGGGTATGCCACTCAACCAGTCGTAATAGGGCTACCATCCGCGAACGAGCATTGGTGGCTTCGCTCATGCCCCCTTCCCCAGGAATGAAGCCAGAGCGGGATTTCTGAGTAATTTCAACCAGAGCGGGAATGACCACAGGGTCTTGGAGATTGACCAGACGCTTGACTGATTCATGAGCAATGGATAGATCCGCCACGCGTAAAGCGCGAAATCGGTGCAGTTGAACCGTTGTCAGAAGGACGACCTCACGAACCAACGGATCAGGATCCGAGAGGGCATTCTCGATCTCATTCACCACTTCATTATTCAAAGCCATCCCAGGACGATTAGCGAATTCAACCGCTGCTCGTTGGCGTTCCGCTGAATCGCTTGTACGTAAATCATAGGATGAGCGCGCTCGTTCAATTAAACGTCCAGCGACAGTCTGGATTGTTGGCTGCATCTGCTCTTGATCCAATTTTGCGAGCTCTTCCGCTGGAGTATCGATCAGTTCGATTACCTGGTTTAGTTTCGTTCGCAGTGGTGGATCAACTTCAGGAATCATTTTAGTCAAAAAGGCTCTCAGTCCTTCAAGACTTCTTTGTTGGACCACAGCCCTGGCGTGATCACGCCATTGATTCACTACTTCAGCGAGTTCTTCCTGATGCTGACGCAATGAGTTCTGTTCTTTGCGTAGCGCTTCAGCCTTTTCTCCGCGCTCTTCCAACAACTTAAGGCCAACTTCCTGGAGTTTATCACTGACTACGACGAACTCTCGCTGGAACTCATCCGCTTTACTTGAAAACATCTGCTGCACTTCACGAAGCCCAATTGCGTACACGGTTGACCATGCCTCCTACCCTCTTCTCAATGAGAACCAATTTCGCTTGAAGGGTTGCACAAGTGGATCGTATCCACAAGGTCTATTCTATTGTAAAGAATTTCGTCATTAATCCTAGGATTCTATCCCTTTTTTGCTAACATGATCAGTATATTGAAGGAATTAGGGATGGTCAATTCCCCCCGCATGTTAAAACGTAGGAGAAATGCAATTGTTACTGCACTACTGTACATCATTTTTATCCAGGTCTTGAGCAAAGCGGGAAATCTGCATCCGTCTACTTTAGAATTCAGTATTTCTATTCAACTTGCTGGATATTGATGATATGATTGTTAGAATATTTTTCCAACTAAGATCGCAGAATTAGGGAGAGGAAGCAACAAAATGGCAAAAATTGTCAACATTGAAGGTATTGGTCCCAAATACGCTGAAAAGCTGCAAGCGTTAGGGATCCGAACAACGGAAAAGCTGTTAACGGTCGCAGCACATAAACAAGGCCGCCAGGATCTTGCTGAGCAAACCGGAATTTTAGAAAAGCTTATTCTGGAATGGGTCAACCTGGCTGACCTGATCCGCGTTAAAGGCATCGGGGAGGAATATAGCGACTTGCTTGAAGAGGCCGGCGTTGACACGGTGAAAGAGCTTCGCAACCGACGTGCAGATAATCTTTACGAGGCGCTCAAGGAAATCAATGCAAAGGAACGTCTCGTTCGACGCATACCTTCGCCCAAAGAAGTTGCGCGCTGGATTGAGCACGCCAAAAATCTGGAACCCATGGTGAAGTATTAAACCTGCGCGGCGCCCTCGCTTGCAACACTTCATCGTGCGGACTCAGAAACACTATTGATCATTTCTGATAATGGGGAAGGGAAAGTCCTTTCACCTTGTTTTCCATTTGGTAAATTGCCCTAAACGATCTCCACTCGGCTGGATTCTTCATTCTTGAAGTTTGAATAAGCCCATGCCGGGGGATTGCCATTGATTCTATTATCCCAATAGAGAAGACCTACACTGCAGTTTTTATCTCCAGGATGCAAACGGGATTTAATTTTCTAAGTGTTGAGAAAAACAAGGCAGTCATAGCTACCTCCGAAATAGGACCGATCCAAAGACGTCCTTTTTTTATTCATTTCCTTGCGCATAGAACGACAGATAAATCCGAGGTCACGAAGTATCAAACAAAGGGATTGGCAACACTCCGCTCACTCCGATAAACGGCAAACAGCCCACTTATCGTCACTCATGGATGGCTGCCTTGATACAAACCATCAAGTGTGACTCTGATTGAAGTATACTTATGCTGTTCTTAAATCCGTGCAGCGTCTGATGCCTTTATCCCTAAACTGCATGGCCGTATCCAAAATGCTGACTTCAAGGGGATTTTCAAAGTGATTTCAACTTATGTGGATGCTACAGGTAGAGTATTGGGTTACATGCGCTATTCACTTGGACAATATACTTTTACAGGGAAATAAAAGATGATCCGCCCCAATGTCATCGAACCAACTACGATTGTAATCTTCGGTGCATCGGGTGATCTCACCAAACGAAAGCTTTTGCCCGCGCTCTATGATCTCTACTTAAAAGAAATATTGCCTGACGGCTGTATGATCATCGGCACCTCACGTACACCTTACTCCCATGATCAATTCCGGGACGAAATGCGCAAGGCCATAAAAAATGTCGGGAGCAGCTCTGCCCCATCCAAGACATGGGATCATTTCGCCGAAAAACTATTTTACTTATCAGGCGATCTCCTCCAGCCGGATCTGCATAAGAATTTGGATCAATTCATCCGAGAAAGATGCCTTTCAGGCCTTTCTCCTGATAACCGACTTTATTACTTGGCGGTCGCTCCCCAATTTTATGAACCACTGATTTCCCATTTAGGATCTTCGTATTCAAATAGTGAAGGCCAGGGCTGGCGCAGGATCGTGATAGAGAAGCCCTTTGGCAGGGATTTGCAGACTGCCAAGGCACTCAATACCACCATCCATCAATTTTTCAATGAAAACCAGATTTTCCGTATTGACCATTATCTAGGTAAGGAAACTGTCCAAAATATCCTCGTGTTCCGTTTCGGTAATGCGATCTTCGAACCCTTATGGAATCGTAATTACATCGACAATGTCCAAATCACCGTGGCGGAGGAGTTGGGCATCGAAGGTCGCGGAAGTTATTATGATCAAACAGGAGTGGTAAGGGATATTGTCCAGAACCATATGCTCCAGCTCCTGGCTCTCACTGCAATGGAACCTCCGATCGCGTACGAAGCCAATGCCCTCAGAGACGAGAAGGTCAAAGTCTTACGGGCCATTCGGGTTTCAAGCAAGGATAATGCTGGCCAAGATACTGTTATGGGTCAGTATATGGCTGGCACGTTCGATGGTAAGGATGTCGTCGGTTATCACCAGGAAAGGGATGTGACCAATAACAGTCGCACTCCGACCTATGTCGCCCTAAGACTTTATATCGATAATTGGCGTTGGCAGGGTGTCCCTTTTTACCTCCGATCGGGGAAACGGATGGCAGACAAATTGACTGAAATCAACGTCGAATTCAAGTGTCCTCCTTTTCTCCTCTTCGCACCCCAAGGTCCAGCCTGTGTTAAACCAAACATCCTTGGCTTGTGTATTCAGCCGGATGAAGGCATTCACTTACGCTTTCAAGCCAAAGTCCCGGGCGCAGGTCTACAAATGATCCCCACAAACCTGGAGTTCCATTACGATGATGTCTTTGAGGAGAGAGATTTGCCGGATGCCTATGAACGTCTGATTCTCGATGCTCTTCAAGGAGACGCTTCCCTATTCACACGTTCGGATGAAATCGAACTTGCCTGGAGCATCATCGATCCCATTGTTGAGGGATGGCAAAGTGATGCGACAGGCGAACCTTCTACCTATAGGGCGGGAAGCTGGGGACCGGAGGCCGCGCAGGAGTTCCTCGCCCGCCATGGACATATTTGGCATCAAATGTGCTTGCATTGTGTACAGGAGTCAAGCGAATAAGTATTAACTATTTTCATGAGCACCATCTCCATAATGGAGAGCAGAATGACGCGAATTGAATCAATCCTTTCTGAACAACCGCCTGACTCTGAAGATAAATGCAACATTCATTAGGATAAACATCCTGTACATTAATTGTGATCCGATACTCCCCATCCGTCGGATAATATCAGGACTATAAAGGAGATACGCAAATGCTATTGGCAGGGGATATTGGGGGATCAAAAGCAGATTTGGCTACTTACGAACTTACGGATGATGCCACCCACCCCAAATTCGAAGCAACCTTCAAGAGCCCCCAGTTCGAAAGCCTGGAGCAAATCGTTCGGACATTCCTGACCAGCACAGGTGCGGGAGTCTCATATGCCGTTTTTGGGTTGGCCGGACCCGTGGTAGGCGGAACAGCGAGTGTCACCAACCTGGCATGGGAGATTTATCAGGATCAACTGAACGAAACCCTCGGCCTAAAGAAAACCTACTTGCTCAATGACATTGAAGCGATTGCACACGCTCTTCCCGATCTACCCCTGACCGACCTTCATACTATCCACGAGGGTGAAGCCAAAGAACATGGCAATATGGCCATAATTGCGCCGGGAACCGGGCTTGGTGAGGCATTCCTTACATGGGATGGGAAAGGCTATAAAGCGCATCCTACAGAAGGCGGTCATACTGATTTTGCTCCGACCAATGAACTCCAAGCGCGATTGCTACTCTTCCTCTTGCGGGAGTTTTCGCATGTCAGCTATGAGCGTGTATGCTCTGGTATTGGTCTACCCAATATTTACCATTTCCTGAAAGCGATCGAATATGCCGAAGAGCCTTCATGGCTGGCGCAGGAATTGGCTGAGGCGCCGGACCCAATTCCTGTAATCGTTCGTCTGGCTGCAGGAAGCAATCCATCTGCGTTATGTGAAGCGACAGTCAACCTGTTTTCATCGATCTTGGGAGCGGAATGCGGAAATCTGGCGTTGAGATCGATCGCTACCGGCGGTGTTTTTATTGCGGGCGGCATGGCGCCTAAAATGCTCTCCCAGCTAGATCCATCCACTTTTCTTGAAGGTTTTACAAACAAAGGGCGTCTGTCGGATTTCGTCAGAAGGATACCGGTCCGTGTTGTCCTCAACCCCAAAACAGCCTTGATAGGCGCAGCCATGTACGGTTTGAGGCAATTGTCAAAAAAGAAATGAGAAATTGTCTGGTGAGGCAAAGTAATTTATCCGGGATAGTATTCTCTACAGACGCATCTGAGGAGGGTTATGGTGAACGATTTTACAGACAAAGTTGTGCTGATCACAGGGTCAGCCGGTAATCTCGGCAATGCAACCGTTCTGGCATTCAAAGAACGAGGGGCAAAGCTAGCATTACTCGATCGTGATGGGGATCGGTTGCGTGAGATGTACTCTGATCTGGGTTCTTCATCACAGACTTATATCGGCGACTCGGTTGATCTTACCGATGAGACAGAGGCGGAGCGCTCCGTTGCTGAAGCTGCGCAGAAGTTGGGGGGAATCGACGTTCTCGTGAACATTGCTGGGGGTTATCGAGGAGGTGACCCAATCCATGAGACCTCCTTTAAGGATATGGAATTTCTTTTCAACCTGAATGTACTTACGACCTTCTTCACCTGCAAGGCGGTGATTAAGTATATGCTAGAGCGCAACGCCGGCGTGATCATCAGTTTAGCTGCCAGAGCTGGATTAACAGGTGCAGCCAACATAGGAGCTTATTCAGCTACAAAAAGCGCAGTGATCCGCCTGACCGAGAGCATGGCCACGGAGCTGAAATTCAATGGCATCCGCGTCAATTGCATCCTGCCGGGTACAATCGATACGCCCCAGAATCGCCAGGCGATGCCGAATGCGGATTTCAGCCGTTGGGTCCCTCCGGCTGCTCTGGCGGATGTGATCCTCTTCCTTGCATCCAACCAGGCTCGTGCGATCACAGGCGCCGCCATTCCGGTTTATGGGCTCAGCTAAACAAGCGATGGCATTTCTCACTCCTGAGGGTATCCCCGTTCCATCGGTAACTGCCGAGCAAATGCGATTGGTGGATCGCATCGCAATTGAAGAGTTCCGATTAAGTATTTTACAAATGATGGAGAATGGAGGCAGATCCGTGGCTCAATTGGTTATGGCCAAGCTTGGCGATTCGCCAGGTTAAGTGTGTATGCTTGCAGGACCTGGCGGAAACGGAGGCGGCGGGATCTATTGCGCCAGACACCTCCATAACCATGGCTTGGACGCAGGTATCAAACCCAAAGGGGAATCCCATTTGAGTGAATGCCTGATCTCGTATGATCAGGTAAATCATCTCCATTTCAACCTTGGGCACAATCCTGTATAATCCCAGGTATGACCACAATGAAAGAGCGTGTTGTTTCGCCCATGCCGAGTGAGGACGACGTTCCAGAACTGACACTTCGGCCACGAAAAATCAGCGAAATGATCGGTCAGGACCGGGTGCGTGAGAATCTCACCATCTTGATCCAAGCCGCGCGGGAACGGGGAGATCCACTGGATCATGTCCTATTCTATAGCCCACCCGGGCTTGGAAAGACGACTCTTGCGCATATCCTTGCTAATGAGATGGCTGCCAACCTGAAAGTGACCTCGGGCCCCGCCATCGAGCGCGCGGGAGATCTGGCCGCCATCATCACCAATCTTCAAACCGGAGACGTGCTCTTCATCGATGAAATCCACCGCCTCAGCCGTCCCGTGGAGGAGATCCTCTACCCGGCAATGGAGGATTTCGCGCTCGACATTATCCTTGGCAAAGGTCCTAGCGCACGTTCTATTCGGTTGCGTTTACCGCATTTCACTATTGTCGGTGCAACCACGCGATTAGCTCTTATGACCTCTCCATTGCGCGCCCGTTTTGGAGCGACCTTCCGACTTGATTTCTACGATCAAAAAGCCATGGAGACAATCGTTGAGCGCGCTGCTCAGATCATGGGGGTGGAAACGGATCGGGGAGGGATCCTCGAAATCTCCTGTCGCGCCAGAGGTACGCCACGCGTCGCTTTAAGGCTCCTTCGCAGAGTAAGAGACTTTGCGCAGGTACGCGCAAATGGGATGATCACTCGTCAGGTAGCATCGGATGCCCTCGCCCTCATGGAGATCGACGGGCTAGGCCTGGATGATGCCGATCGAAAGGTGCTCAAGAGCATCATCGAAAAATTTGATGGGGGACCGGTTGGCCTGCAAACCATTGCGGCTTCCATCAGTGAAGAGCCGGATACGGTTATGGATGTCGTCGAACCATACTTGTTACAATTGGGCTTTCTCGATCGCACTCCTCAAGGGAGGGTGGCTACTTCACTGGCCTATCAGCATCTCGGCTTGGAACCGCCATTCCAGCAACAGCAACCTCGATTGCTAGAGTTATAAGGGTTGCCTCACATATGCCTGAACTCAGTATCATTGCACGTTGGTTCATCATCATAGGATTGGTCGTCCTCGCTTTGGGTGGACTGCTATTGCTTGTGGCGAAAACAGGTCTCCCCTTGGGGAAGTTACCCGGGGATATCCAACTTCAAAGTAAAGGTGTTACCTGTCTCATCCCTTTGGCCAGCTCGATCCTGTTGAGCATTCTGGTGACCATCCTGCTTAATCTTATCCTGCGGATGTTGAATAAATAATCAGTGCGAACGGACGAATTTGATTATTCCTTACCTGCAGAATTCATTGCACAACGCCCAGCTGATCCGCGCGATTCTTCACGATTGATGATACTTGATCGCAAGACAGGTCACATTGAACATCAGATTTTTCGGCATATCGACGAGTTTCTTTCCCCAGGCGACGCCTTGATCCTAAATAAAACCAAAGTGATCCCCGCCCGCTTGCATGCCCGCAAGATTCCCACAGGGGGAGCAATCGAAGTACTCTTGCTGAAGCGTCATAGTGAGCAAACATGGGAAGCCCTCGTCGGCGGGAAAGGCCTTCGGGTTGGCCAACGCCTGGCTATCGATCGAGGTCCTGAAGGCGAAATTATTGCAGATCTCGGTCAGGCAAGCCGCTTGATCCGCTTCGAGAGAGCCATCGCAAAGGATCTAGATCGCATTGGTGAGATGCCGCTCCCACCCTACATCCATACACCGCTCAAAACCCCAGACGAGTACCAGACCGTTTTCGCTCGCGTCTCTGGTTCGGCTGCAGCGCCGACCGCTGGTCTGCATTTCACACCCCGTTTGCTTAAATCTATCCGCGCACATGGTGTGCAGATCGTCCAAATTACATTGCATGTGGGATTGGATACTTTTGCCCCCGTATCCGAAGAAGATCCAAGGCAACATACCATCCACCGCGAGTGGTGTCAAATCACCCCTAAGGCAGCCAATCTCATTCAACGGACACATGCTGCCGGAGGAAGGATCGTTGCCGTCGGAACAACAACGGTGCGGACTTTGGAAACGGCATCATGTCATGTCCAAGGGGGTGAACTCATCATGCCGTTCTCAGGTTACACGGATCTCTTCATCTTACCTGGATTTCAATTTAAAGTTGTGGATGCCATCCTTACCAACTTTCACCTGCCTCGTTCTACCTTGTTGATGATGGTCAGCGCATTCACTGGGCGAGAACAGCTCCTCCAGGCCTACCAAGAAGCGATGAGGATCGGTTACCGTTTTTATTCCTTCGGTGATGCCATGCTGATTCTCTAATTGACTTCCATCGCCATCTATGAGATACTTCTTGCAGGCTCGGCTTGAGCCTTCACATCTTCCGCCATCTTAACACGGAGGAGGTGATGCCAATGAGTCATAGCTCTAGTCAACGCGCTGCGGCATCCCTCCTCTTAGTGAGATAAGGATGCCGCAGCGCAAAAAGAGGCCGTCCCCGTGGGCGGCCTTTCTACTCTCCCAAAAGATATGTGTGCCTTCCCTTTAGGTAAGCTTCCTCATGATGAGCTAGCCCGTTGGCTCAATCGCCTTCAATCACAAGATCCTCGCGTAATCGTCGGTCCCGGAATCGGTCTGGATTGCGCGGTCATTGATTTCGGCGATGTCTATCTGGTGGCGAAATCGGATCCGATCACCTTCACGGCTGAGGATATCGGCTGGTACGCAGTTCAGATCAACGCCAATGATATCGCCACCTCGGGTGCCCAGCCACGTTGGTTCATGGCTGTGCTGCTGCTTCCCGAACAGACCACCGATCGAGAGTTGATTGATCGCATCTTCACCCAGATCGAACAGGCCTGTCGAGAGATTGAGGTCACGCTGGTTGGAGGACACACTGAAATCACCGCTGGTCTCGATCGCCCGATTCTGATCGGCACGATGTGGGGTGAGATTACAAAAGACCAGTTGATCACACCCAAGGGCGCGTCCCCTGGAGACATCCTGCTCCTTACGAAGGGAATCCCGATTGAGGCTGGAAGCATCCTGGCGCGTGAATATAAAGCGGAATTAGGAAGCCTCCCTGAAGCAACGGTGGAACGTGCACGCAAGTACCTCTTCGATCCCGGCATCTCTGTCCTCCCCGAGGCGCGCATTGCAGTCGAAATTGGCGGCGTGACCTGCATGCATGATCCCACTGAAGGCGGAATATTGAGTGGATTATGGGAACTGTCCGATGCCGCTGAAGTTGGTCTGCTCATCGATGAGGGGGCAATTCTGATCTTGCCCGAGGCACAAGCTCTCTGTGAGCATCTCGGTGTGGACCCGCTCGCCGCGATCGCTTCTGGCGCCATGCTGATGGCGGTTGAGGAGGGGAAAGTCGAAAGAGTGCGCATCGGCATCGAATCCGCCGGAATCAACGTCTCACAAATTGGCATCGTCACTCATCAAAAAGGAGTCTGGAGGCAAAGCGCATCCGGCTTACAGTCTTTGCCAAGGCCGGCTCGAGATGCACTGGCTGAGCTCTTCGAACGCCGACCGCCGATAACCTGAAGTCAGACGATGAAACCCGAGATATATCCCATAAATGTCAGTACCACCACGATCAAGATGTGAACTCCCAGGAAAAGCCCTAGGCCAATTTTGTAGGCGAATTGTGCAAAGAAGCCACCCAGGATCGCATACAATACAGCAGTCACAAACCAGGCAACTGCAGGGCTTGCCTCCTTTCCAAATACTGCAAAAGGTCCACGCGACAACGCCAGCAAAGACGAGCGGCCGATTTCAGTGAGGCATTCATCTCGCCGTCCCATTCCCGCTTTCGCCGATGCCGCCATCTCCAAACAGCGGTTGTCCTTACTCAAGAGGATTTCCGCCACCCCCATTTCGATAAGAAATAACCCGATAGCAAGTATTGAACCCATGAGAAAGCGCATCATTCGCATTCTGGTCATACTGGATCCCGTGTCGGTTTTCATCCAATCACCCGTCGTTTATTTGCCGAATCATTCATGAGGCTATATCATCGCCCAGACAAATTCCCAAATCATGTGCAGTGCGAACAGAATCACCCTGTAAATCCACCTGTTTTGGAACCGCCAAAGCCTTCTCTAAGGCAACATCGATGATTTCTGTCCCGTGTAAACCCACCATGTGGCCGTACCGCTTTGCAGCAGCCAGATGAACAGCAGCGGCTCCAAAACGAGACGCCAGCCAGCGATCAAAGGCAGTGGGTGAACCTCCACGCTGCAGATGTCCCAAGACCGTAACTCTGGCTTCTACCGAACAGGCTTGAGCGACGTTCTCAGTAATTAGCCGACCGATCCCCCCTAAACGCGGGGAGCAAATCTCATCTCCCTTCTGACGAAATACCTGAGCACCACCTTCTGGGCAAGCTCCTTCAGCAACAGCAATGATGCTGAAATAGCGACCGGATTTAGCTCGATCGAGGATCTTCTGATAAATCCGCTCAAGGTGAAAAGGGATTTCTGGGATGAGAATCACATCCGCGCCCCCAGCCAGGCCCGCCTCGAGTGTAATGAAGCCAGCGTCTCGACCCATAAGTTCAAGTACCATGACTCTATGATGCGATTCGGCGGTGGTATGCAAACGGTCAAGCGCTTCGCTCGCCACATTGACTGCCGTGTCGAATCCGAAGGTCACATCCGTGCCGCCAATATCGTTATCGATGGTCTTGGGAACCCCGATCACCGGGCAGCCCTTGTGGAAGAGCTCCAAGCTGATACGTAATGTCCCATCCCCACCAACAACAATGAGCGCATCCAAGGAGAGTTCTCGTATGCGTTCCACCACCTGATCGGAGACATCCTCAATAATCTCCCTGCCCTCTTTGATAACTTTCCTGGCAAATGGATTCCCCCGGTTTGCAGCACCAAGGATCGTTCCCCCACGAGGCAATATGCCACGGACCGCATCCGGGGTGAGCGCCAATGTCCCCTGGGGATCGAGAAGGCCTTCAAAACCTTGACGTATCCCAATCACCTCGCAATCGAAAACGTTGTAAGCGGTTTTAACCGCCGCTCGGATGACCGCATTCAAGCCAGGCGCATCCCCTCCACCCGTCAGTATACCAATTCGCTTCATGGTCTGATCCTTCCAAAATATGACATGCTACCGTGAAGACGGATTGTACGCCATTGATTCAAGCAGGACAAGCCGAGCGATTAGCCTTCTCCCAACCTTCGGTACACGTTTCGCCGCCTTTATTATTCTGCAAATCCCTTTCGCGAAACACTTCTTCCGCATGATGATGAATATGGATATATAAATCGCAATGTATGGCTATGCGCAGGCGGGTGGGGAACCTGCAACGTAAAAGAAAAACCCGGCTCCTGTGTAAGCCGGGCTTTCTCATATAGACTCGATGGCTCTAAGGCAGCGTCCAATAGGCGATCTCCTCGACTTCTACTTTTAAATTCGCCGTCTGGGCTGCACCAATGAATACGCCGAATTTACCCTTCGTATGAGCATTGTCACTGAGCTGCGCCAATCGTTTGCCATCTACATAGAGCATCATTTGGCTCCCCTCTGCCCTCATCCCGAGGCGATAGGTCTTGTTTGCGCCAATTTGGATGGCTTCATTGGCTGTCCAGGGGATGATTTCGTTAAATTTTTCTCCATTCCAGCTGCGCAGTGAATAACGACCATCGCACGATATGGCATACAGGTACCCAACATAGACCTCATTTGGCGCCGTCGAGCGAGCCATTAATCCAAAACGATCTAGTCCAGAACATTCTCCTGACTTGAAGATCCCCTCCAGATAGAAATCGCTCAAATCTGGCCAGGTGAGCATCCAGCCTTCATAGTAATCAGCAT
>CAYGXU010000014.1:0-43145 GCA_964353875.1 uncultured Anaerolineaceae bacterium
AGTTAGATATTCTCAATCAATAGGTTGAAAATGCGCATCACCAAAATCGAGACCATCCAACTCCCTGAACTCACCCGCTATCTCTGGGTACGTATTCACACCGACGAAGGCCTCATCGGCTTGGGCGAGACATACATCCACGCCGAGGCTGCGCGCGCCATGATCGAGAATGTCTACGCACCTGAGTTCCTCTTGGGGAAGGATCCCCTCCATATTGAGACCCATTGGCGAGCGATGTTTGAACGCAGCAGCTTCGTCGGATGGGCCGGAGCGGAGATGCGCGCCATCAGCGCCATCGACATCGCTCTCTGGGACCTGTTGGGACAGCACACCCGACAGCCAATCTATCAACTTCTAGGCGGTGAATGCCGCCCTCGACTCAAGATCTACAACACCTGTGGTCCAGGAGAGCGCTTCGATTTTCACAAGAACCCAATTGAACTGGCTCAAGACCTGCTCGATTCTGGCATCCGGGCGATGAAAATCTACCCTTTCGATCCATTCGCCTCCCAATCTGAGGGACAGATGATCACCTTCGAGGACCTCGAAGCGGCCATCACCCCTATCCGCAAGATTCGCGAGCATTTCGGGAACGCCATCGAAATCGCCATCGAGTTCCATGGCCATTGGAATCTCCCCAGTGCCCAGCGCATCGCACACGCACTCGAAGAATATCAGATCCTCTGGCTGGAAGACCTGATGAACCCCGATCATCTCGACGCTTATGAAACCCTGGTGCGGCAGACCAGGGCGCCTCTCATCATGAGCGAAAGGCTGATGACCCGCTTTCAATTCCTACCCATTCTGCAACGCGGTCTGGCACAGATCATCAACCCCGATATCGAGTGGTGTGGCGGGATCAGCGAAGCCAAGAAGATTGCCACCCTGGCGGAAACTTACCATGTCCCGGTCGCTTTTCACAATTATGGCGGTCCGATCTTGAGCTTTGCCTCAGCACATGTGGCCGCCAGCCTCCCCAACTTCATGATCCTTGAGACCGGACGTGACCTGCTGGAAAAGTGGACGGCGGAGTTCGTCACTGAACCGATCCGCATCTCCGATGGGCATATGTCCATTCCAAAGGGACCAGGATTGGGGACATCTCTATCTCCGGCTTTATTGAGTAGGGAGGACTTAATTCTCAAGGTCATCCAATAAGGCGTACAATGGCATAAGGCAGCAATTCTAAGTCCAGGGTTCCATCCTTGGTCGCCCTGGTTCGTAGAGTTTGTATGCGATAAGCTTCCGGATCCTTCATGGCCTCGATGGCGTTGGTTTCATCCATCATCCGCATTTGGATTCTCGCAGGCAAATTCTGCACGACCACAACCTGTTGGGCCGGGCTGAGATTGGCGACCAGGACGCACAGCCCTCTACTCGACCTCATTGCCAGGGTTTGGACATGTAGCGGGTTGCTGGAGCGTGTCCGCAGCACATCGCCGCCTGAAAATTCGCCTACATCAGCGAAGACATGATAGACGGGGTAAACGGCTCTGGAGGGAATCGAAGCTCTCACACCCGCGGCTGAGCCTTCATGGGCTTCCATGATCCCGCCTCTCCCCAGTGTGGAGAAATAGGTGACGCTAGAAGCGCCCCCCTCGGCAAGGATTTTCAGACTCCCCACCGTCCAGCCCGCGCCGAGCAGCGAGCCCTGACGGAGATCGATATCCACGCGATTTATCTCAACTTCAGCATCATCTTTATAAGAAATCGGCGCAAAGAAGTGGGGCTTGAGGCTCACCGGTGTCACCTTTATCGGCAGGTCGGAGGCGAAATGGCGGGCGCTCTCCACACAATACCCTACCCCCGCCAGATTCTCGACCAGGGTATCGTCGTCGCTCAAGTGAATCTGTGGGCTGGCCGGGAAGCAGAGAAAATCCCATCCCTCCAGGGAAGGCCGATCCATGTTCACCTGGGCGAAAGTATAGTTCGTCCCTCCCCCGAATGCGGCCGCCGGGTCCAATGCCTGCAGGTGCTCGCGGGCGAGGTGAACGAGCTCGGTCGGCGTCACCAATCGGTCGCTATGGAAGATCAACCATGCCCGCACTCTGACCTTAAGAGGGGCAAGCCGTTTCAACAATTGTTTGAGTTCAGCTTCCGCGCTTTCGGAGCAGAAAAGCGCCACATCCAAGGGAAGTCCCAGTGCCCGCGCCTGCTCGGCGACCCGCTCCAAGGCCAGCCCATATCCTGGATCGCTCAATTTCAGATCCAACCGCAGATGGGAGAGGTTCAACGCCCGCAGACGTTCGATCTGCTTCTGCCCCAGCGTCTCGCTTTTCCAAGACGCCCTCAGACCAAGCGCCGGCATGGGTCGATGGAAATCCGGATCGCTGGTGACTTGGACTTCTTTTGTTCTGGAAGGAGCGACTTGCGGTAATCGACCATCTCGAAGGCGAAGCCCAACCTGCTGGCGGATGCGCGCCCCCTCCTGGATCTCGAACGGCCTCGGCAGCGAGCTCGGTCGGGCGTAGATCTTATAGGAGGCATCGCCGAAGTTGCGCTGGTCCTCCATCTCAAAAATATCGCCCTCGAGACACACCTCTGCTCTCAGGTCGGGGCGGATTTCATGGGAAATGGAGCGTAGTTCGGTTATGGGCGGGACGGGCGAGATCAATTCTGGGAACTTGCTTTTTTCTCGGGACCCATCCACCTTCTCCACCCAACAGGGCTTGCCCCGGCAGGGTTCGATCGGATGCAGAACGCAAAAACCGAGGCGGTTAACATGAAATGTATTGTGGGCTACCCCCTCAATCAGAAATGCGACCCCGTCCTTGTCCCCGTTAATGGCCACCTTCCAGGCCAAATCAATCTCCCCCTGATGATGGAAGGCGTTATACCGGATGTGGAATGCATTCAGCCCGCTTTCGCAATGCAGGTTCTCAATCAGCGCCGGGACCGTCCCCCAATTCGGATCGCGCACGGCAAAGTAGATCCGCCGTAGGACTTCCACCTCACCGAAGCGGATATAGCGCAATTCGCCATCTTGAAAGTCAAGCGACAACGGTCCTGCCTGAAGCTGCCATTTCTCCGCAGGAGGATCTCCTACGCCGCGATACAAGCTATATTTCTCCAGCATGTCGTCCCCCATTCCTGCCCAAGCGGCATTCACTGCTCAAGATCGACCCATAAGGTGTCCTTTTAGTGGGACATCATCCTGCCAGGACGCGCTCGATCAGTCGGATCGTCCTCTTCACGCCGGCGTATTCATCCCCATCCACGGGCATGCATTCGATCCCCCAGGCGCCCCGATAGCCGGCCTCTAATAATATCTTCATTGCCATGGGGATATCCACGCTGGGTTCGTTCCCCTTTTCATCGAACGAGAAGGTCTTAATATGAATCGCCTTTGCATAGGGAGCGCACATCCGCCAACCGTCCTCTTTCCGATCCGCGGCCCAGTTATGCGTATCCAGCAGCAGCCCTAGCCCATCCACCGCATCCAGAATTCTTACCAGATTCTCCGGCAACTGAGATGCGCCCCAATGGTTTTCCACCAGGACCTCGATTCCCAGCTTGCGTCCACGCGCCACGAGATCACTGTAACCTTCAACAATCGCCTCGAAAACCTCACCCGGCATCTCCGCTGGTCCGCCCGAATCAAATCGGACCTGTCTCGCCCCTAGCAGGCTGGCGATCTGCAGCCATTTATAAGCCGCGGCGCGATTGGCTCGAACGACGCGCGGCGCGGCTTCGTAAATATGCGCGCCATCGACACAGATACACCCAAAGGGCAAATCCACCTTCTCGGCCGCCTTTTTGACCGCCTTCAAGTATGCCTGCTCTTCCGGCATGAGTTGGACCTGATGCGGGTCGGCCCATATCTTCCAGCCCATCTCCCAGGCCTTCAAGGGGGCGAAATGAGCATCCCAGGGGTCGAGCTGAGTGGCACCTAATTCTCTGCAATCCGCAAAATACTTGACGATATCCTGTTTCCCCGCCAAAAATGTCCTGAAGAAACTGAACGAACAAATCGCAATTTCCACTTTTCCCTCCATGATTTGAATGATTGAGTTCATGCCGAAGTATGTCATTCTGAGCGGAACGCAGTGGAGCGAAGAATCCCTGAGATGAAACGGACCAAAGTCGCGCCCCAGGGATCCTTCGTCGCGGAGTTTATCCTGAGCGAAGCCGAAGGACTCCTCAGGATGACATCATTATGCAGATATGTTATGCGTATGCTCCATTGCGCCCACATTCCCTGCAACATGCCCCACAGCTAAAGCGTGAGCGCCGTCGATTGCGACGATTGCTTCACTTCTTCCGCCGTGACCTCTCGGCCCAACTTGTCCGAAAGATAGATCCCCTCTGAGATGAGCATGGCATTCAGGGCGATTTCTGCGGTCGGCAATAGCTCGACCTGACCCCGCAGGGCGGCGATCCAATGGTGCTGCGCGCTATCATAAGCCTCGGCATTCTCACGGATGGCATGGTTCCTCCAATCGAACGCTTCCAGATCGGCGGTTGTGCACAACTCGAGGTCACCAAGGTTGCTGTAGAAGCCAAATGGATCCACCCGCACCCCGCCTTCCGAGCCGACGACATAAATCCCATCCAAACGGTCAAGGTTGATCGCCCAGGCCTCCACGATCTCAAGCGCGATCTCGTTCTCCAGCCGAACCAGGCCGATGCCAAACTCCTCCACATCGTAGCCACTGGTCTTTTTACGGGCCTCATCCATGGCGATCTCCTGATAGATCTTGCCCGAGATCCGTAGAGTTTGCGGATTGCCCATCAGATGCAGCACGACTGCGATGGGATAGACGCCCATATCATAGACCGCCCCCCCGCCAGCCATGTGCTTTTGGACAAAGGGCATCTTCCCATAACCGTCCACATAGGGCCGAAAACGACGGCGGAAGCCGGCTGCGCGCGCATGGTAGATCTTGCCCAACAATCCCGCATCCACCACCGACTTGGCCGCTTTGACTTCCTTGGCGAAGAGGGCATAGAGCTGGATGGAAAGCCGGCGGTCCAGCTTCTTGGCCGTCCGATACATCGTCTCCGCGTCGCGGTAGGATCCCGCCATGGGCTTCTCACAATAGACATGCTTGCCCGCTTCGAGCCCCGCGACGGTGACCGGCATGTGCAGGTTGTTGTGCAGGCAGACGTCGACCGCGTCGATGTCCTCCCGCCTGAGCAACTCCCGAAAATCCTCGTAGGTATCAGCAATGCCATACTGCTGCGATACCTGCGCCAACTCCTGCTGATCGATGTCACAGATAGCGACCACTTCCACTCCCTTCACCTTCTGGTAAAGCTGCAGATGGCCCTTCCCGATCATACCCACTCCGATCACTCCGATGCGGATCGTATCCGCCTTGCTCTTCTTGCTCATGATCTACTCTCCTGTAAGATAGGAATTACCTTTTGGAGCTTCAGAACGAACATTGAAATGGAAAACGAGAACCGCGCTTCATCTCTTGCGGCAGCGGGCTGTGGAACGCCATGAAATTTAATGTATGAGATAAAGTTGTGTGCACAAACGGAATTTCACCAAGTGCACTGTCGTTCTTGCATCAACCCGACGACTCGCAAACATCGCCGAGTATATCTTGACCATCGAGTGCGATCAAGAGAAAACATAGACTTATCCAAAAATCCATTTGTTTTAATATTCACATCTGTTGGCAACTTCTCTTAAGTCGACTTGTGGAAAATGTTATGGAGTCCATCATCCCCCCGCCAATGACCAACAGCAAGCTGTTGGTCTCCTGGCCTATTGAAGACTCCCGCCCCTTGACTACCCCTACAAATTCGATTGTATATAAGCGCTCCTAATTGTTTAGTAGAATTAACTATGTCGCCTGCTGAACGATTTTCAGAAGTCCTGCAACAATGGACGAAGGTGTTCTTGCATCGCTCTGCACGCGACTTAAAACGATTTTTGGGAGAGTCAGGCTTGTCGGTCTCGCATCTCAATATTCTCATGCGTTTACACCACAGCGATACTTGCGGGGTCTCAGAAATCAGTGTCCATCTGGGCATCAGCAATCCCGCCGCCGGTCGGGAATCCAAGCAGGCTCCAGCGGCTTCATAAAACGGGGGATCTGATCCAGCCGATATCTGAAATAGTGGCGGGGCTTGTCTCCGCCACTACAGGAATTTGCATCTTTAATGCAAAGTGTTTATTTTGGCAAGGGTGATACAATCGATCCCATTCGGCCTATTGACTTCGTACTTCCATTCGCCAGGGAAACCATCGACCTCGAGTCAAGAATGGACATCAAACTCAACTCGCAAGACCTTTGGCGGGCAACCGCCCTCTTTCTGAGCCTGGATTTGCTCGTTCTGGTCCCACTGATCATCGTTGCGCGTTCCGCCTCCCCCCAGCAATTGACAAAGACGATTTTCCCAGCGTCGGCGTTATTCTGGGGCATCACGGCCATGCTGCTGGTCTTGGGTTCCTGGAACCTCTATTATCGCTACTTCTTCCCCGCTTGGATGCGCTGGTTGACCCCCCTGGAAACTCTCGTCTACGCCTTAATCGCCATCGGTCTATGGTGGTTGGCGATGCGGCTGCCGGAATCGGCGCTTCTTTGGTTCGCCCTCCTCGGCGGGCTCGAAGGAGTCGCGGAGCACATATTGGGAATTTACGGTTTGCGTATCCTGGAAAAAGTGCCCTGGCTCCAGGAAGTGAAGGCCTCCGAAGCCATCCTATTCTCCTTCTTTGAATATGTGTTCTATTGGACCCTGGTTGCTTGGTTGGCAATGGGTCTTCTTAAAATCCTGCGATTCTTCACCACCTAAAATGCGCGCCTTAAGAAAAATCCTTTAAGGACCGATTCCTTATGCATTGAAACTGACCATTAAGACCTTGCGAAGCAACCATGCCTGGCAGGATCTGAGGTCATGGCGTGCTACTTAAAAGAATGCGAATCACTCTCCCGCTTGATTGACTCCTTGATCTAATCGATATATACTGTTATTCAGTAAGAAGGGAAGAAAGTAAGAATATCTTACCTTAGAAGGATGAAGGATGGCAAACCAAGAAATCGGTATTCTATTATATCAAGCCGAAGAATTAAAACGGCAGGCCGCAAAATTGCTCGAACTGGCCGAACGCGTCAAGGATATTGCCGCTCGTGTCAAGCAGGCAGAATCGGATGAGCCCGCGTTGCCCAATCATATCATCAGACAGTTCTCCTCAATCTCATCCGGCGACACTTTTAGGGCCAAAATCCGCCCGAAAGGCCAGGTAACGATCCCCGCAAAGGTTCGCACTGCGCTCGGTTTGGACGAAGGCGATGGTCTCCTTGGAACTTATGATGTCAATACCGGCGAGGTCCGCCTGGTTGAAGATGTCACCGTTGAACCAGAAAAGGCCTGGTTCTGGAAAGACCAGTGGCAAGAAATGCTGGTTCAGTCCGTGGGAGACTTGATCGATGGGCGTGCATCGCGCTATGATAGCCTCAGCGATGCGGTCGATGAAATGATCCAAGAATAATCAGCAGCGAGGCTCTCAAGTGCCGATCGACATCCCAGAAAGCCTCAAACCCACGCTCAGAACCCTGCCTCCGGCGGTGATCAAGAAAATGGATCGGATCTTGACGCGCCTCATGAAGGATCCCTTCCCGGCTGATCTCTCGATCCAGGAGCTAGAATTAGCCCCAGGTTTCAGAGTATACGCCATCCTCATTGATGGGTATCGATTAATCTATCGACCTCTGCCCGATTCGAACATCATCGTCTTATGCGGCATTGGAAAAATTGAATAGAAACTTGTCACAGGCTTATGATCTCTCTATACGCGAGCCCTTTGTGTCAACATAGAAGTCTCGCACTGTCTCTTCAAGGAATCGATCGATGGAACCAAATAGAAAAAAGCAATTTAGAGGGCGCATCTTTCAATCATTACCGGGGATCTATCTGGTAATCCTTGTCTTAGCCGTTGGCATCCCCGTCATCATCGCGGTAGTCGAAAAGACTCAATCGGGCTTCTGGCCCGATTGGTCTGGCTTTGGAGACTATGTCAGTGAGCCTGTTTCAGTTCCAATCGATCCATCCGGGGAGGAGGAGTTCATCGTCGAACATCAGCGTTCGAAAACACTTTGGGATTGGATGGACCTATTGCTGTTTCCGGCAGTCCTCTCCGTCGGCGCTATCTGGCTTCAACGATGGTCGCGTCTGAGTTCGGAGGAGCGAGCGCAGCAAGAGAGAGAACTGACACGTGAAATTGAAGCCGTGCGTTTTCGGGAATCCGCCTTACAAACCTATTTCGACCGGATGACCAGCCTGCTTCTCGAGCTGCACCTTCAGAAAAAGTCGGCAAAGGATGCCAGAGCACTCGCCCGAGCTCGGACACTATCCTTGCTGCAACAACTTGAGAAGGATGGCACCCGCAAGGGAACGCTGGTTCTGTTTCTTTATGAAACGGACTTGATCACCGGCAAAGAGCCTGCGCTGTCCCTCTCGGGAGCAGATTTAGATGAGATTGAACTACGCGGAGCGAATCTCCCCAATATCAACCTCGAGGGTGTTTCAATAGAGGGTGGACACTTTCAGGGCGCCCACCTCGAAAACGCTTTCCTCATGAATTCGTACCTTGCAACAGCAAATCTAACCGGAGCTTACCTCGCTCAGGCAAAACTTCAAAATGCATGCTTGCTCGACGCCGACTTATCGGGGGCAGACCTGCACGGTGTGTATCTAAAAGACACCTTGGTCTCCGAAGAGGTTCTCAAATCAGTCTATTCTCTTCATGGGGCAACCATGGTTGATGGAACCCCTTATAATGGTAGTTATCATCTCAGCGGAGATATGTCACAGGATTGACATTTCTCCATCATCCTATCAATGAGAGAAGGCGCATGATAGCGGCAATTTTTGACCTTGACGGAACGCTCTATACCGGTCATATCGGCCGTGGGTTCGCCCAGCATCACCTAACGCATCGAACGAAACGCCTTAACCTCTATCTCTACTTAGCCACGCACTACCCCCTTTGGGGACTTCAAAAAGCGGGACTTCTTTCAGACGCCACCTGTCGCGCAATCTGGACTCGCAACATGGGATGGCTTGTGCGCGGATGGACAATCGAAGAGGCCGATTCTGCCTTCGCATGGATCGCCGAGCATTACGTCATGCCCAAGGTTCGTTCTGGCATCCAAACTCGATTAAAAGAGCATCAATCTTCCGGGCATCGCGTCATCCTGCTCTCCGGAACACCCTCTCCGCTGCTCGAGGCCATTGCACGCACATTCGGAGTGAAGGAGACCGTCGGCACTCCGTTACGAACCCGTAACAGCCGTTACACCGGCGCGAGCGAACCCCCCGTATGCCAGGGCACCGAAAAAGTCTCCTTGCTTGAACGCTACCTGGAAAAATCCGAGCCCATTAATTGGTCCGAAAGCTGGGCTTACGCTGACAGCTACACCGACCTCCCGCTATTGGAACGTGTAGGTCATCCGGTTGCCGTCCACCCGGATCCCCAATTGCTTATAGTCGCCAGGGGGAAAGGGTGGGAAGTGATCGCTTAATAGCATTTAACCAGCGAATATCTCCCCATTTCATCACACTCTCTGATCCGGATCGACCGTCACTTCTCAAAATTTGAGCCTTATAATATGGTCAGGGATCATCCACGAATAGAATCGACAGAATGGGACAACGTTAACCTGAAGGCTTGCATCAGCATTGCGCCAAAGACGTGCATCGCGTTTCCAATGATGTCCCCCCTGCCCCTCAATCAGGGTCGAACCATCGCAATTGGCTAGGTGTTATAGATCTTGGGCAAGGAGAGCCATTGTGGGATTGATTAAAGTGATCACCGACTCCAACACCTGCTTGCCACCCGAAATTGTGGCGCGCTATCAAATCGGGATTGTGCCCATCCTCTTGATCTTTGGCGAAGAGAGCTTGCGCGACGGTGTGGATATCACCACCCAGGAGTTCTATCAACGTTTGCGCACCGCCGATCCCTTGCCCAAGACCTCCTCCCCCACTCCGGCTATCTTTCATCAGGCTTTCCAGGAAGCGAAGGCAAACGGTGCAGAGGGCGTCGTCGTCATCACTCTATCGAGCAAGTTGAGCATGTCTTACAATGCCGCCCATCTCGCTGTTCAGGATATCGAGGATTTCCCTGTTCGTGTGGTTGATGGCCGGATGGCGACCATCGCTCAGGGGTTTGTTGCTTTGACTGCTGCAAAAGCGGCTGCACAGGGCATGGAGCTCGACGCGGTGGCCAACGTGGCTGAAGAGTGCATCCCCAAGACTGGTTTTGCTGTCATGCTGGACACCCTCGAGTACCTACACAAAGGCGGTCGCGTTCCTGCCATTGCCTCCCTTGTGGGATCGGCCATCGGGCTGAATCCTGTCCTGAGTAACAAACCCGATGGCATAGTCGGAATCATTGCCCCCACTTTTGGTAGGAAAGCTGCCATCAATCGCATTCTCAGTGAAGTGGAACGCAAGAGTAAGGGGCGTCATCTGGCGCGCCTGGCTGTGATGCATGCCGATGCCCCTGAACGAGCCGAAGCCCTTAAACATCAAGTCACCCATCGCTTCGATTGCAGCGAGGTCTACTTCGTCGAACTTACCCCGGTCATGGGCGCCCATGCAGGTCCCGGTGTGGTCGGATTGGCCTATCAAGTCGAGGATCTGCCCTCAAATCAAGGGTAAGGTCGATGAATATTCTCTTTTCAATCCTGTTGGTGATCGCGGCTTACTTCTTGGGCTCCATTCCCACTGCTTACCTTGTCGGTCGGTGGATCAAGGAAATCGATCTGCGCCAATATGGAAGTGGGACCGTCAGCGGCTCCGGCGTCTGGGAGCATGTCGCCAAATGGGCGGTTGTGCCAGTAGGGTTATTTGATGTAGGCAAAGCGGTTCTCCCAACCTGGCTTGGTCTATATTTTGACCTGGGCGAAGTGACCGCTATGGCTGCCGGATTGGCTGCCGTGATCGGCCACAATTGGCCGATCTTCTTGAGTTTTATGGGCGGCCGAGGCTTGGGCGCCATGTTGGGTATGTGGTTGATCCTATTCTGGCCGGCTGTGCTGTGGATGTTCATACCCCTGGCGGTCGGCTGGGCCTTGGGCGACTCGGCACCCTGGGCTATCGCGAGTCTCCTGACCCTTCCAATATTCACCTACTTCGCCGGTGGCCCGTTGGCGGCCATCCCTGCCGCTGTCATTATGTTGCTGATTACGATCGTCAAGCGTCTTGAGGCCAATCGCCGCTCTCTTCCCCCTCCCGGTCTCGAAAGACGTCGAGTCCTTATCCGTCGCCTCTTCTTTGATCGAGATGTCGCCGATCATCGCGCCTGGCTCCGACGCCAGCCCCAAAAGCCCGAAAATAGCGAGTAATCTCTCCAATCCCGCTCTTGTCATACCGTTTCTGTCAACCGCTTGTTATCACGGCGTCAAGACTTCCTCTCCCCCTTGATGTAGCCTGAAACCAGAGACAAGTTTTATGGTGACCTATCAAAAAGCGACCTGTTCCTCAACTTCCGCCACATTCAAGGTCACAAAACGTGTCTTGAATCACTTCAATATATGAGGAGGTATCCCAATGGCTACAAAAAGGTTATTCATTATTCCGTTTGTGCTACTCGCATTCGCCGGTGCCTTATGGTTCCTTGCACATTACAACCTGCACCTGCCCGAGTACGTCAACCAGCATGAAACCTATGTGATCGGCCAGGATCGCTTTGAACCCGGCAGTCAGGCCCATCTGAGGGTCGTGGTGCGCGATAGTAGCAGTGGGGAGCCTCTTTCAGAGGCACAGGTTAAAGTCAAGCTTCAGCCCTCTGGTGGTGGTTCGCCGCTTCCCCTCTTCCAGGGTCCCGTCTCGACCGATGGCACAGCCGAAGTCATCTTCTCTGTTCCTGCCGAGTTGCAAGAGGATGGGACCTCCCCGTATGAGAACGCTTCACTGTTGGTGGAAACAAGCTCCCGTCTGGGATCCGATCAGATCACCCACCCCATCCACATCGCCCGTGAATATCGTATTCTGCTCACCACCGACAAACCGATCTACCAGCCCGGTCAGACCATCTATGTTCGTGCGTTGGCTTTGAATGCCTACGACCTCTCTGCTGCAGCCAGCCAAGAATTGAACATCACCATCGCTGACGGAAAAGGGAACAAAGTCTTCTACCGATCGATAACCACCTCAGAGTACGGCATTACTTCCACCGACTTCCAGTTGGCCAACGAGGTGAACACCGGTCACTACAAGATCAGCGCAACGCTGGGGCAAACCTCTTCCGAGAAGACGGTTAACGTCGAATACTACACATTGCCCAAGTTCGACATCGAATTGTCCACCGAGCGGACCTACTACATGCCCGGTGATCGCGTGCAAGGGGCGCTGCATGCTGCCTATTTCTTTGGCAAACCCGTCGACGGCGGTGCAGTCCTGCTAGAAGGTTATACCTTCGATGTCGAGCGAACGGATGTCTTCAACATCCATGGGACGACCGATGCCGATGGTTACTACCACTTCGAGTTCGACCTGCCAGACTACATCGCCGGCAGCGACCTTGAAAGTGGACTGGGGACTTTCTACCTGCAAGCGAGCGTCACCGACCGCGCTCAGCACAGCGAGACTTCAGATCGATCCCTCTTGATCTCGCAGACCCCTTTAATCATCGAAGCCATGCCGGAGAGCGGCCAGTTTCGTGCGGGTGTGGAGAACATTCTTTATGTCCTCACCAGCGAGCCTGACGGCACTCCCATGAAGACGGATCTGGTGATCACTTTCCAAACCCAGAACCAAAGCATCAAAACGGAAAGCGATGATTTTGGCCTGGCCGAAGTGCGCCTCACACCCGATAGCCCGCTTCAGGAATTGACCATCCAGGCTAAAGCTGTCAACGGGGTTTCCGCAACACAAACCTTTCGCTTCGAGGGCGACGAGGAGCTGGCGGAATATGTGCTTCTTCGCCCTGACCGACCGGTCTATCGCGTGGGCGAGACCATGCACCTGACGCTTCTTAGCTCGCAAAAAGGCGGAACCGTCTACCTGGATATCGTCCGTCAGGGTCAAACGCTGAGTACGCGTTCCATCCCGATGGGAACCAACCCGGAGCAGGACCCGCGCCGTTCGGAGGTCGACGTAGACCTGAGTCCCGACCTATATGGCACGCTCGAACTTCGTGCCTATAAAATCCTATCTTCGGGCGTCATCACGCGTGATACCCGCATGGTCATCGTCGATCCTGCCGACGACCTCAATCTGACGATGACCCTCGGCCAGGAAAGCTACCATCCCGGAGACACAGCTAATCTGGAGATCCTCGTTCATGATCAGCAGGGGTTGGGAACTCAGGCCGCGCTTGGCCTGGCCGTGGTCGACGAATCGGTCTTTGCCGTGGCTGAGCAAGATCCGGGTTTCGCCAAGCTCTATTTCCTCCTTGAAAACGAGTTGCGCCAGCCACGCTACGATCTGCACGGCTTCCAGATTGGGGATTTCATCACTGATCAACCGATGGGCGATGACGATTCATCCCTGAATGAGGCGCGCGAAAATGCCGCCCAGGCTGCTTTGGCTGATGCCGCTTCGACACAGGCGTCCTTCAGTTTACAAGTCAATTCGCATGAAGTTGTCCTCCAACGTCTGAGTTCACGTCAGGTCGGCTTCTTCAAACAGCTATTTGGTTGGTCCCTCTTGATCCCACCTGGCCTCTTTGGAATCAGTATCTTCATCGCGCAAAGAGAAAAACGCCTCTCAACCAGCGTTGCCGTCGCCTTTGCGAGTCTGGTTGTGCTTCCTTTTTTTGCCTGCCCTCTATCGATGACGATTGGAGAAGAAAGCATGTCTATCCTATGGGTTTTTCTAGGCTGTATCATCCTGCTCCTCACCTGGATCGCTCTACGACAAAAAAGCTGGCAAAGGCTGACAGCTGTGGGATTGACATTGCTCTACGGCATCGTCTTGTTCGCTCTCTATCAAGCTGGGGAGCAATCCCTCTTCTCCCTGGAGATAGGCGGTGGTTTACTCCTGATCCTGGCGCTGATCGCACTCTATGTCTCGGTCGTAGTGCAGTTGGCCAGCGCAAACTATAAGTCCGTTTTTAGCTTCTCGAGCATCGCCATCATTACGGTTTTGAGCATCTTTCTTGGGGGCTGCGCCAGCGCCGCTCTTCCTTTTGGACAAGAGCCCGCCCCTACAGCAGCACCCCTAACAGAGGATGTGTCCACAGATCAGGAACAAGGCCAGGCGGAAGCGCCGCGTTTGCGTCAATACTTCCCGGAAACCTTGCTCTGGCTGCCAGAGGCTGAAACCGATTCAAACGGCATACTCAAGCTGGATTTCCCCCTTGCGGACAGCATCACCACCTGGCGCATGACTGCCCTGGCCTCCACTCGCGATGGCCGCTTGGGCAACTCCGTTGGTGAATTACGCGTCTTTCAGGACTTCTTCATCGACTTAGATCTGCCGCAAGCTTTGACCGTCGAGGACGAGATCTCAATACCGGTGGCTGTGTATAACTATCTGCCCCAACCCCAGAGAATCCGTTTGGTGCTAGGACAGGACGACTGGTTCGAATTGATCGATCAGTTCGAAAAGGTGATCGATATCGGAGCCAACGAAGTGGGTGTCACCTATTTCCGCATTCGCGCCGATAAAACTGGGACCTACCCGCTCAAGGTCACCGCCTGGGGCAGCGAGCTATCCGATGCCATCCAAAAGAGCGTACGCGTCTACCCCAATGGAAAATCCTTCGCTTTTTCCCGCTCCGAGCGCCTGCCCATTGGGACGCTTGACCTGCCGATTACATTCCCTTCGGAGGCAATTCCAGGAACCCAATCGCTCATCGTCAAGATCCACCCGGGCATTGCCAGTCAGGTGGTGGAAGGACTGGAAAGCATTCTGCGCATGCCCAATGGATGCTTCGAGCAAACCTCCTCTAGCACGTATCCGAATGTATTGGTATTGGATTACCTGCGTTCCACCGGGCTCGTCTCCCCTGAGGTTGAAATGAAAGCCGAAGAGTATATCAACATCGGCTACCAGCGCCTGATGACCTTCGAGGTATCCGGCGGCGGTTTCAGCCTCTTCGGCGATCCCCCGGCCGACCGCATGCTCACCGCCTACGGCTTGCAGGAGTTTAGTGATATGAGCCGTGTTTATGAAATCGATCCCGCCATCCTGCAGCGCACTGCCGAGTGGCTTTTCACACAACAAGGAGAGGACGGTTCCTGGGAGAACGATCAGGGCCTGGTGCATGAAAGCACCTGGGCAAATCTGCAGAACGACCGCCTGCCGGTAACGGCCTACATCGTCTGGAGTCTGATTGAGGCGGGCTACTTCTATGACGCCCGCACACAAGCTGGTCTGGACTACATCCGCGAGCATCTCTCCCAGGCCGACGATCCCTACGTGATCGCTCTGGTTGCCAATGCCCTCGTCGCGGCTGACCTCGAGAATGGCCAGAAGAGTAGCTTCACCGAAAAGGTGCTGGATCAACTGACCGGGCTGGCCCAATATGAAGGAAATGCTGCTTACTGGATCAGTCAGGCCGCCACCTTCATGGGTAGCGAGGGCCAGACTGGCAGCATCGAAACCACCGCCCTGGTCACGTTAGCCTTCCTGCGTGCCGATCGTCATCCCGACCTGGCCAAGGCCGGTCTGAATACACTGATCCAGCAGAAAGACCCTTACGGCACTTGGTACACTACCCAAACGACCATCCTTGCTCTCAAGGTCCTCCTCGAAAGCACAAAATTTCATCCGGAAGGCTCCAATGCCACTCTATCTATCTCGCTTGATGGTGGTCAGGCATCCACATTGCGCGTCACCCCGGAGAACTTCGAGGTGATGCAAATGGTCGTATTTGATGACCTCTCATCAGGGGAGGACCATTCGCTCCAAATCCGAACCAGTGGTGAGGGAAACCTGATGGTTCAGGTTACTGGCAACTACTACCTACCTTGGGAAGTGCTGTCAAAAACCGAAACGCCGAAGGAAAGCGAACCGGTAACCATCGATGTATCTTATGACCGTGCCGAGTTGCATATGGATGATCTGGTTACCGCTGCTGTCACGGTTCGTATGAATCGGCAAAACAGCCGTTCCGAGTGGGCCATCATCGATCTTGGCCTGCCTCCCGGCTTCAGCGTCATCCGCCAGGACCTGGATGCGATCATCACCACCTCCGAACAGCGTTCTGCTGGGCATGGCCTGGCGACAATCGAGCGCTACGAGTTGACCGGTCGGCAGATCATCCTCTACATCGGCAACCTGAACTACGATCATCCATTGACCTTCAGCTATCGACTCAGAGCGAAGTATCCCCTCATCGCCCAGACTCCGGCGAGTACGGTCTACGACTATTACAATCCGGATATCAACGCCGAACAGGCGCCGGTTCAGATTACGGTCGTTCAATAGCCAGGACAATTCTTCAGTCAAGAAAGGGCAACATGAGTTGCCCTTTCTTGCTGTCTTGATGCACAGAGAAACATGGTCGCTCCGCCTTCTTAGAATGCTAAGGATTTGCCCATCCCAACCTTCAAATGCAGACCCTTAAGGTCTGTTTTGCAATCCGTACTCGCTCTTCAGGCCCACATGTAGTGCGAATTTAGCCAGTTGTCTTGCCAAGAAGACCTTTAGGGTCTAAGCCTGAGCAGTCACAATACGAAAGGTTGTACGTCCTGCAATGGATCATCCCTCGAAATAATCTGCTTTACATAATTGCCGATCACTAAATTCGTTGCCCTGCAAGCCGCCAGAGTAACAAAATGCGGGGCGGGACGTTTTATATCTTGAAAATGACATCCGCGCGGCTGTTTGAGGTGGACATGTTTCCCATTGCTGGCCATTCGCTCTTTCCTTATGATTAAAAGAGCATAGTGTGTGTACGATGGTGTGCAACTGCCCGGCTATAGTGGCCATCAAATATTGAATGGTTATTGCTCCGGGTTGGTAAGGTTGTCTTGGACTGTCTGTGGAGGTTGTGATGGAAAAACCGTCCTTTTTAGGAAGAATTCGCTTCATCCTGGCCGATCCTCGCTATACGACCTTCGATCGGTTAGAGTATCTCAGCTACAATTTTTTCATTCTTGCGTTGGCTCTCATACTTCTCATTGGTGCGACATGGGCCATGGTCCAGGATGCCATGGCAACCGCTGAGTGTATCCTCTTCTTGGGGGTAATATTTGGATTTCTGCCTATGTTCGTGTGGCATAGAGCGCGTCACATCAACCAGCGTTTTGTCTATCCTTACCGTGCGATGCTGCTTGGCGAAGAGAGTGCCCAGGAGGAAACGCAAAAATCCGAACTAGTCACTGCCTACGCAACCAAATCGATTAAAGCAACCATATCCTTTCATGTGGTCCTAAGTATCATCTCAGGGGTGCTTTTGCTCTTGTTCATCCCCTTCATCTTTTTCGCCCTCCTCTTGCAGTTCGACACTCGCATCATTATCGGCGTCTCTATTGTTTTTGGCCTTGTCATGATACCGATCGGCATCGCCTTATATAGGCACTTTTGGAAGCCGGTGGACGAGTTTCGTCAAGAGGCTTTTCCTGAATCTCGTTCCCCTGATTGGTTTTGGTTCCTTGTCGTCGCTCTGATCTTCGCCATTATCGTAGTGCTCCTTCTCCTCGCGAGGATATAGTCCAAGGCGATCGTAAAATCCCCCTTAGGACACTCGACATCTCTTGTTCACGATTACAATTGGATCGTCGATCGGATATTTGTCGCCCCATCCAGTATGTGCGCGATGAAGTGATTCTTCCTCCTACACTTGACGAAGAAATTGAGATCTTCAGGGGCCGATTGATGGAAGACGATTGTCGCAGAGACTATCCTCTCAATTTAAGCCGGACGATTCCGAGGAGAACTGGAAATGCACAATGCTCTCATCTACACAATCATGATATCTGGTTTTCTACTCTCCCTATTCTTCTTCATCTTTGCCTGGACTTCCCATCGAGAGGGTGAAAAACGTGCATGCTGGATCGCTGTCTTCTTCGCCCTTACGACCATAGCCCTTTCGGCTTTGGCGACGCTCCTCCCTTTTGTAGCACAACAAGTCCTCCTGCTGGTAGTTGCTGGCCTGGGAGTCGTCACCCTGGTCCTTTTGCTCCTGCCCATCGGCCATGTGAAAATGGGCAAGGATCCTCAAAGCCGATTCGATGAAAGGGACATCCCCTTCGCCCGAATACGACTGATCCCTGGCAGCCCTGAATATCAAGATTACTACAGCATGCGCCCAGAGCTGCGATCCTTCGATGAAAAGACGCGGGCATTCCCGGGACTGCTCTCGTTGGATGCTCTCAAAGCCCATCCGCTGGTCTTCCGCACGGCCGATGCAAGTTTCTCTATAACAGAAGCTTTGAGAGAGGAGGTGGACGGACCCGTGGCTCCGACCCAAACTGCTTACCCGCCGGAAACGAACACCGCTTATCTCAAAGCCCTCACCCGCCATCTTGGCGCGGTTTCGGTTGGCGTCGCCGAGTTGCAGCCATCCCATCTCTACTCACACGTTGGATGTGGCAGCGGCGGGTATGGATCCCCGATTCACCTGAATCACCGTTACGCCCTGGCCCTCGCGGTCGAGATGGACCACCGAGCCATGGCAGCGGCTCCGGAAGCGCAGGTGGTGATGGAATCCGCCCGCCAATATGTCGAAGCTGCCAAGATCGCCCTGACGTTGGGAACCCTCATCCGTTCAATGGGATATTCCGCCCGGGCCCATATTGACGGCAACTACCGCGTGGTGGCTCCTCTGGTGGCACGTGATGCTGGATTGGGGGAGATTGGCCGCATGGGGATTTTGATCACACCCCAATATGGCCCGCGTGTCCGTCTGGCGGTGGTCACCACAAACCTGCCTCTGATCCCCGATCAACCCACAAGAGACCGCACTGTGTTGGACTTCTGTCGATTCTGTAAAAAATGCGCTGAGAATTGTCCCAGCCGTTCCATTCCATTCGACGATCGACAGGAGATCGAAGGGGCTTTGCGATGGAGAATCAATCCCGATACCTGTTTCCGTTACTGGAATGTGATCGGTAGCGATTGTGGGCTATGCATGTCTGTCTGTCCTTATTCCCATCCAGATCATTGGACGCACAACCTCGTTCGCTGGGCTGTCCGCCGCTCGGGTTTCGCACGCAGAGTTGCGCTTTGGATGGATGATGTCTTCTATGGTCGCAAACCAAGTCGTGGCCGAGTATTCGAATGGATACCATAAGGGTTAAAGGGAATGGCGATAATCCTGATCTCAGACGGTTGTATGCCGATCTTGCTGAGGTATAGGGCATCCTTCTGATTCTTCATCACCGTTGCTTCGTTTAGGATCGATTTACAATTTACCTGGTCTCTTAAACAGATTTAATACCCGTATACCCGCGCGGTTCTGCGCAGATCGATTCATTATTTAATTTTGGACTATGTGCTAGGAGTATGCGGATATAAAGTCTGTTAGCGGTTTATTTCGTCCAATACGACAAAACGCACTTTCACGATCTCACCCAATGTATCAAACATGGTTTGTTCGATGGTTTCTTTAAGCCTCTCTTCCAACCATTGGCGGGCATAATCATTGGCGACGCCCAGAAGCATTGTCTCCCCCTGAACCCCCATTGCCTCGACATCCCTCACCCAGGTGTCGAAAGTGGC
Source organism: uncultured Anaerolineaceae bacterium (assembly GCA_964353875.1). Lineage (GTDB taxonomy): Bacteria > Chloroflexota > Anaerolineae > Anaerolineales > E44-bin32 > MGNI01. The sequence continues at coordinate 19,573 of CAYGXU010000014.1, forward strand.
TCTATCCACCTCCGCCTGTAAACGACCACGTACTACTTTCCAGGCGTGTTCTAAAGCAAGCGGCATTTTTTCCACCCCTTCAGCGAGAGTGGAAATCGAGTGCTTATCGACATCCCCCATCGTGACTCGATTTTCATTCCCCTCCGACTGCAGGTCCGTAAGCATGCTCAGAAATGTAAATGGAATAGCGCCGATTTCCATGAGTTTTAAATGAGCGTCTTGTTTTCTCAGCTCAGAGACTGTCTTTATTAAATCTGGTGGTATCCCTTCCAAACGACCAGTAAGCCAATGGTAACACTGCGCAGTCGGGATTTTAGCGAGTTGGAGAAAGGATTGTGGCGGGGCAGTTTCCTGATGGCGTTTATAGGCGAAAAAGACCGGGTATCGTATTTTGGGAAGAGAGAGGGCAAAGAGTAGCCAACCGATGAAAAACAGTAATTCTTCTTGGGAGGCTTGAGAAATTGATTGTCTTACCTTTTTGCCCACACCGGCACGTGAAAGTATCTCTTCGATTTGCCACTGATTTATGAATGGGAGGGAGATTTCAGGAATCGATTGAACAACTTGCTCGTGTTGATTGGGGTCGTCTTTAATTGTAGTTTTGTTTTTAATTTTAAATGTCTTTAACGCGTTAAATTTTGTCTCATCCTTGTTTAAATTTGTCCGATCACTTGTTAAGGAATGGGTTACTGCTGGTAAACCCTGTCCAAGGGATGTTAAATTTTCGCCTATGTCTGTGGAAGGTTCTCCACAGGTTGTTAAAGCTTGTCCGATGCTCGATGGAAGGTTTGTTAAATTTTGTCGATCGATAGCGATCGGGGTTGTTAAATCCTGTCCTTGAAGCATTTGGTGATATTTCGCTTGATCATTGGGGTGGATAGGCTCCGACAGGCGCACAACGAGCAGAAGGTTGCGACGGTTGTTTGGATCCTGAACATCCGATCTTTGGTGAAAGAAGGCTCTTGCATGGTCCGATTCAACCCAGCGTGAAAGACTCTTGCGGGATAGGCCAAGTTCGGTGGCGAGGCTGGTCAACCCACCAGAAATCCATACCTGGCCGATAGGAGCATCATTTTCCTGGTAGACACGGCTACGAAGAAGCAGGACTAACCAGCCCAGACCGGGAGAGAGGTCGGGGAGCCAGCGCAAAAGGAAATAATGTGTGGCCAGTGTAACCCGATCGGGTTGGATCCAACGGGCATGTAGCTCTGTGCAGGCTTGGTCGAGGCTTGGAGGGAGAGGGGTATCTTCTCCACGTTGGGTATAAACCAATTGCTGTATGGTGAGGGATATCTCTGGCAGAGGATAATTCCTCGGAAGCTCAAGTTTTTTCGCTTCGATGGCTTCTTCAATGGTGTGCAGCCAATCGCCGTCATCTGTGGGTGAGCGCTTTTCGAACCAAAGTGAGAGACGAGCCTGGTCCTGGGGTGTGAGCGGGATGTCCGCACGAACCATGAAGTCGGTCGGCTGGGAGCGAGGCGATTGGCGATCGGCCAGGTCCCCATGAGGGTTGCGGACGAACCAGGTAAGATAACCCGGATCTTTGAGCACTTGGTGGATGCGGACATGGGTGAGACCGCACCAACGACCCAGTTTACGCAGGGTAGTACAGACAGGGACTTCATCATGACTGGAACGAGAGACGAAAGCTACCTGGCGAAAAGCGAGTACGACCCAAGCACGGCTTGTGCCGAGCAGGGGCAGCCATTGTTCGAGGTAGTAGCGAGGGACCGGAAGGATTGCATTGGGTCGGACGATAGCATCGTACGCCCGTTGGACCTCCGGTGTCACGCGTAGTTCTTCTTCGCTCAAGAGATATTGGTTTCCCATCGAAAATATAAACTAGTTGGCGTGCAAAGCCCCTCCCCACGAAAGGGGCATCGAACAATACCCATCCCATCGAAGACCCGTGGCTATGGGCCTTTTACGTTATTGAAAGGGAGCTGTGTTGAACACGAAATAATAAACGATATCAAATAACAAAGTATTTAATAATATCAATTATAATCCTTCTTCGCCGACCATGAATTTCACCAGATCAGCGAAGGAATCGATCACACCTTGTTGGTCAATCGTTGGTAAGCGCGCACTGCAGATACGCGCCAGAATCCCGGCGGTCTCACCCAAGGAAACTTTTCTTCCCAGCAAAGGGGAAAGCCGCTCCTGCCAGGAGTTGATCTCCCTACGTTCCCCATCGGTGAGATGGAAGACGGTCGCTTTTCGGGGAGCAACGCGTGGCGGCCGACCGCGTGGACGGGTGCGGATCAGGGACGTTGGACGCCGTGCCTCATAGAGTTGAACCCATGCGGGTTTCGTAGTCGTTTCCGAGTCGGGATTCATTTGAACCCAATAACATCTTGCGCGATTCTGGAGTGGATGATATTGTCGTCCGTTTGCAGCAAGCGGTCGGTCGCCAAAGCGCAAAGACGCACGATCTCACGCGGGACTCCTTGCGAACGTTCATAAAGCAGCTCGAAGGCATCATCGGCGATCAATGGCTCGCTTCTTCCAGCGACTTGCAGACGGAAGAGGATCATTTGCAGGGCGCTGGGCAAAGCCAATGGGGGCAGCACCATGCGCACGAAGATGCGAGCGTTGACCGCCTTGTCCATTTGGAATATGCTGGTCAACTCTTGTTGGCCGAAGGCCAATATCTGAATTACTTTCGCATCGTAGTCAAAGTTATAGAGGCGATGGATCACTTCTAGCGCTTCACGTACCATCAGTTGAGCATCATCCAGCAGCAGCACCACATTGCGATTGGAGCGGTAGGCTTCGACCATGGCCAATTCCAGCACCTCCATCTGGCGTTGCAAGCTACGTTGTGCCTGCAGGCCCATGGCGATCGAGATCTGACGGGCAGCGTCCATGGCTGATTTAAATGCGGCAGTATGGATATAATGGATGGATACCGTCTCGTCAGGCGCATAAACATCATAGAGCCTTCTTGCCAGGCTGCTTTTTCCCATGCCCATGTCGCCGGTCACAAGCGCAAGGCCACGACGACGGGCAATCACCCCTTGAACCTGGCGATAGACTGCAAAATGTTCAGGACCGAGATATAGATAGCGAGGATCAGCGGAGAGTGTGAAAGGATCCTCTTTCAAACCCAGGCGTTCCAGACGCACAAGACGCCATTCGTCATCACGCAGCGATGTGGCCATAGATCGATTCTCCTGCCGAATTGGCCACATTATCACATAAGTAGTGTGAAATTACAATGGAAATCACGTAATTTTGGAAAATTTTAAGGAAATTACGATAACTCTGTTTGATTGTACCTTGAGGCTGTGCTATCATTGTAACAAGCTTTGGAGAGCAAAAATGGCAATTGTGATCGCTGTTGCAAATCAAAAAGGGGGAGTAGGAAAGACCACAACCGCCGTGAATCTCGCTGCTGGGCTGGCCATCCGCTTGCGCCATGAAAAAAGACCCTCCGGGCGTGTCCTCCTGGTGGATATCGATCCACAAGGTCATGGGTTGATGGCGGTAGCGTATGGCCGTCATCTTGCCAGAGCGGAGGATTCCCTGGCCGCCCTGCTGATGGAAACTCCCCCGCCCTCTGCACAACGTCTTCTGCGGCAAGGGATCCATCAATCCAATCTACACTTTATCCCTAGTAATACGCAAGCCATGGTGACGGCCAGGATGCGTCTGCCCTCCCTCATGGCGCGCGAAATGCGCTTGGCGAGAACGCTCGCCCCTATCTTGCCACAATTTGACTATGTCGTGATCGATACCCCACCTACGCTGGATGATTTGGTGATCAACGCGCTGGTCGCTGCCAACTATGTGGTTATCCCGGTGGAGACCTCCTACTTAGGCCTCTCTGGATTGAAGGACCTGCAGAACGCGATCGAGCAGGTCAGGCTGCATCTCAGCAGGAGCGACTTGCAGGTGTTGGGCTATTTACCCACCCGTTGCGTCCAACAACGGGTGGAGGTGGGGGAAATCATTGAGTATCTACGCAAGCATTATCCTGAACAAACCCTGAACCCCATCCATGAAACCACCGATCTAACCTATGCCCATTCAGCCCATATGGATGTGTTCACATATCGACCGCCTCGATCGAGAGAGGATGGACGCCTCGAGTCGAGTTCACGCGCCACCCAGGAATACGCCGAGTTCGTCAACGAGGTGGTGAGGCGTACGCGTCAGGAGAAGAACGCCTGAGGTTGAATGACGAACCGCGGTTCACTTAACAGGAAGTTGAGGTTGGAATGAGCAAACGCAAGCGCTTCAATCCCTTAGAGGAAATTGAACCTGGACTTGAGGGATCTGTCAGCCTTCACCCCGTCGAAATCATTGGCCAAGAAGCTATAAGTGGATTGGAACCGGGAACGGTGGAACGCATCGAGCGCCTGAAGCCGAGTCAAATGATACCCGATCGATTTCAGCCCCGTCGTCTCCTACCAAGCCAGATACGCAGAAAATTCTTTCGCAGCGAGATCGACTGCTATCAGGCAGCCCTTGAGTGGCTGAACTTGGCCGAAAGCGATCCGGCTTGGAAGCTTCGGCTGCAAGAGCTGCTGGATATGGGTGGATCGTTTGAAGATCAGGGTCAGATCAAGCCAATCACCGGGATCTGGGTGGAGAGGGAAGAAGCGGGTTATGTCTTTCAAATAGAAACCGGGGAACGGCGCTTCTGGGCTGCATGCCTGTGGGCGGTGAAGAATGGGATGAACGCGGAGCCGGAGCTACGCGTCGAAGTGGTCAAGCGAGCCACACGGCAACGGCAGGTGTTAGAGAATCGCCACGCACAAAATCCCTCCGCCGTCGGTCAGGCGTGCGAAGTCGCAGCTTTAATATTGGAAGAGATGGGGATCAGCCCCGATCCAGGTTCCGGAGATGAGTTTGAATACTTCCGGATGGCATTGTCTAGGCGAACGCCGCGTGGATTGTGGCCGAAGTTGGAGCCGATCATGCAACACTCCACCCGCAGGATGCAACAATTGCTGGCGATCCTGCAATTGCCCATCCCACTCTTGGAGTTGGCTGACCGCCATCGTCTCCCGGAACGGGTGCTGCGTGAGATCCTTTCGCTACCGCAAACAAGTTGGAGTGAGGCTATCGAAGCCGCATTAAACGAGGGGTTGACCTCAGAGGAAATCGCGCAAATGGAAGTACAGAAGCAGGTGCGAATCAGGCAGGATGACGGCCGCCGTGCGCCAGAGCGGATCGCTTTCACCGGGTTACGCCGTTTTCTGCGAGCAGTGCTGACCGCTGACCCGCAAGAGCGCTCCTTGATCTTGGATGGACTGGCGGATGAGCTCGTTGTGCAGGGGATGGCCGTGAAAATCCTGCCTCTCTTGAAAGGATTGAAAAGCCGCCTCGAAACTCGCCTGAGGGGCAACTGAAAGACGAACCGCGGTTCGCACAACTTGAAACGAGGTGTGAGATCAGGATCAATAGGATGCGCTCATCCTGTCAGGACTCAATGACTGCGCTGTTTCCGTTCTATGGGAGAGACTTCTCGAAATCATCCTGCTATAGAGGCACGCCATCGAAGACAAGGAACGCGTAAGAAAGAGGGGGCAGGATAACTTCTGGTAGGGGTGAGCCTTCCAGGTGAAGGCTATTGAGGTCAGGCAAATGGTTCGATTTCACCGTGAGGGCTTGTCCATTAAGTAGGACGATGATGCCGAACAGGTCGGGTGAGGTAACCCGGTACAGCCGGCAGCGGCAATCCTTAAATTGTGGTAAGCAGAGTTGGACCTCTCGACCAGGATCGAGGTTGATAGCCATGATCGTTAGAGAGTGATCTTCACTACCCTGGGTAGCGTGTGCATATACCCTCAGACGAGGCTGGTTCTCCCCGACAGCCTCGCAAGCGTAGACGCGCTCGCCCATCAAGCTTTTCCAAAGCAGCGAGTTCCAGTAGTCGGGGCGAGGGACGATCCGCTCTTCTTCAATCATACCGTAATCGCCGCCGCACAGTGTCTGGCGCACGACCACCTGCTGTCCATGGCGAGCCATCAAACCCAACTCGTCCAGCCACCACAAACCGCTCAGGTAGACATCGGATAGGCCAGGTTGACCGCCAAATTGCGCGTTTCCAGTCTCGCCCAACCAAACAGGCTTCCCTGGGGCATACTGATCCCGCCAGGCCACGATTTTCTCGGCCCAATGAGCGACCTCATCCAGATTCTTGGGATCCAACAGGCGGGAAGGATGCGCCCGGCGCACGGCCATAGGACCTCGTCTTGACTGCTGAGGATAATAGTGCCATGTTACCAGATCGATGAGGTCCGCCGATCGCTTCAGGGTTCTCGGCAAGTAGCCGAAGAGCAGGGAAAGGGTCTCGCCGAGAATCGGCCAGAAGGCGCTGCCCTGACCGGCCAACCTGGCCTCGGGAGTATATTGGTTGACTAGTTTCCTGGCGACCGTCAGGTCTTGGTGGTATTGCTCTACCGATACCTGCCCCTTCAAGCCGTACAAGGCCCAGAAGGCGTTCATCTCGTTGCCCAGTTCCCAGACGGATACCGGATAGCCGTGAGTCGCGCTGTAAGACAGGAGTCGAGTGGCATTCTCGCCCCTCCACTTGCCATGCCGGTCTCTCGAGGAAGGTCCGGCGCTGAGAGTGAAGATTACATCCAAGCCGTTGCGTCGGGCGAAGTCGTTGGCCGCATCCCACTGAGTTCGCGTCAGAACGGACTCATATCCGGCAGGAGCTTTGGGTCGATCCTGGCGGGTGAGCCCAAGAAGCTGGGCTTTCCCCAAATGACCGCTATTCGGACGAAGGTCGTAGTAAACCTTGTCCGATTCGGAGCCGCCGATGCGTAAGTAAGCCGGAGCCAGGGCGCGGGTGAGCAGGTCGAGCTCGGAGCGGTCAAAGTTAAAGACCGGGGCTGGCACACTGCCCGAGCCCAGTTCGAACCGCTCAGCCCGCGGATCCCACCACTTACCCCCTACCACCTGGGACAGATCCAGAGCGAAAGACAGGTAGCGGGGCGAGACCACAAATACCGGCTTCTGAAGATCTACACGCACCTGGACATTGTAAGCCGGCGCCTGCCCACCACCTGTGAGACTGATATCCCTCGGCAGGCTTCGGGGTGACGGTTCGAGCTGCCCAGCAATGATCTCCCGCAGACCTCCTCTCGAGTTCCACAGGCCTATTCGAACCGCTGTAGTAAGAAACAGGAGTGTCAGGGCGGGAATGAGCAGCAACCAGACGTTGAGGCCGGCGAGCCAGAGGATCAGCGGGAAGACAATCAGGAGCAGTAGAACTGACCCGGTGAGGATGAGCGCAAGCAGCCGTTTCTTCATCTGCGCCTTTTACCTTTCTCCTATCCTATTCCGTTTGCTGTCGTGGATGCTGCGGCGATTGGCTCGACGCGGAAGGCGCGCATGAGCACGATGCCGGTCATGATCAGGAGAAGGCCCAAGCCCGTGCTCCAGTACAAAATAAATCCGGGCAGTAACAGGGCTTGCAACAGCAATGGCACAGCCACGTAACTGCAATTGTAGGCCGGAACCAGGATATTGGCTCGAGCACGACGGATGAACCCGAGCTGGGTTACCACTACGGCTGCCTCACCAATGATGAAAGAGAAAGCCAGCAAGGTCCATCCTCCAACGCCAATGGGGAGGAACTTCCCCGCTCCACCAGCCGCCTGGCCCGCCCCTTTCAGGAAGGGATCGAGGCAGCCACAGATGCCGGCGCATAGACCAAAGAGCAGGCCGATGACGTTGGGGGAGCCATTGCGCACTCCAGCGAGGATCAACAACCCACAGACACCGAGCAAGACAGCCAGGCTGATGCCAGTGCGGGTCAGATCCATACGGGACATGTCCAGCGGTGCTCGAGAGATGCCTTCCAGTCCCAGGGTCAGCGTTCCCAGGCAAATGGTCAGCGCCCCGATCAGTTCAAAGCGAGAGATCCTCTCCTTCATGACTCTGGTGGAGTAAAGCAAGAGCACAACCAGACCCATGCCGTACATACTCGTGTAGAGAGCGGTGTTGCCCCTGAGTGGCGCCACCAGCAGGTGATAGAGGAAGGTGGTATGGTTCAGGACCAACCCCACGGTATAGATAAGCGGTTTCCTGAGCCCGCCTGGGACGGTTTCGCCGGTGTGCTTCAGGCGAGCATGGATCATGTCGAAGACCTCAATCCCTTGACGCTCCAGGGCCTTGGCCAGGTGGTTCTGAGTAGAGACGGCGATTCCTAGAAGGATCACGAGGGCGGCGTTGTTTGAGGCTACTGGCATCTACGGCTCCGAAGGGCTAACACTTGAGCGGCGGGAGGCCATGTCCTCGAGGATGCGCTTCACCGCCTCGGGATTGGCCCTGTGAATAAACTCCCGTTCTGACCACCATACGGAAAATTCGCCACCGATCTCATGCAATACCGCCTGGATTTCCGGCTCGTATAGGGAGGAATCGAATTTCTGTCCAGGTAGGATGAGTTGCATCATCGAGGGCACGACCAAAGCCAGGACCAAGCCCGTCGCGAATATGCCAGCGACGAATCCACTGAAGAGGGTAGACCGGGGCGATCGAAATAATCGTATTGGCAAGGTCATTTTCCGGAGGTGCTTTCTTTAGTAGAGAGTAGCATAGGCCATTGGTGGCGTCAAATCAAATGCTTATCGTAAGGTCATCATGGTCAAACGCAAGTCAGTCCGTTTAACCTATCTGGCTGCAACTGGTAGAAAAAGAGTAGTGAACCTGTAGACCTTGTTCAAAAAAGTTTTGCTGTTCCAGTTTGATTTCCACACTTGTAATCCCAATAACACCCCGAAGCAAATATTGTCTTTACGGCCGATTTGATGATGCTCCTCTTCGACCTCCCTTATTCCATGGTAAATGAAGTCGAATCAAGCAGTCAGGTTGTCTTGTTGCAAAGCTGTAACAGGCCAGACACGACCTGGTTACAATGCAAGGGTATACTGACTGGACAATTGATAACGAATTGGTTATGGAGGTTTGGCACCATGATGGAGAATAATCTTGTAAAGATGAGGTGGATCTGTCTTACCGTTATCCTGGGAGTATTGCTGAGCGCCTGTAATTTTGAGTTGCAAATCGAGCAGCCGGTGGAGACTGAGGTGGCAGTCAGGGGAACTTCAACATCAAGTGAGGAAAGGTCCGACTTGGATGTGACAGCAGTAAAGAGCCTTACACTACAGCCTACAACTGTGGAGCCAACCTCCGCTTGGACATTTCCTTCGAATTGGCAGGAACTGCTCCGAGGACGGCAGATGATTGAACCAGGAAATATAGGCCAATTGCATGAAGTGGCGTTCGTTGCTGGAGAGGGATCCTTTGAAGCTACGCCTGATTCCAGCATTTTGGCTTTGATCCTGACGGAAGGCATTCGTCTCTATGAATTGGGGACTTTCCAGGAGGTAGCGAGCTTCGATTTCGCAGTGACTTATGGGCAGAACTACGACTTGGCGAGCGATTCCCAACATTTCGCCTGGCAGGTGGATCAAGATACCGTTCAAATTTGGGATTTGAAAGCCGGGGGCATCTTGACGGAGTTCACTGGGTTCAGCCCAGGAGACTCGCTCTCGGTACAATTTTCGCCGGACGCTGACCAAGTGCTGGTCGTGGATGCGATTGGAGCGAAAGTATTCGATCTGGCGAGCGGCGAATCGGGGATTGAACGAGCGAGTGTTCGATCCGCCTACTTCTCACCCGATGGGCAACACGTGGTCATCGTTGACAACGGAGGTGAGGTGCAGATTGTTGATGCAAAGACAGGTGAAATTGTCCTTACCAGCGCTGATGCAATGGAGGTTCACTTCTCACCCGATAGCAAAAAGGTTGCCTTTGTCTCGGGGGTTGATTTCAAGGTTGAAATATGGGATTTGGAGAGCCGGACACAGCTCACTAAGTTAAGCGGATACACGACCGCCGCGCCGATTTATACTGTGATCTTTTCTCCGAACTGGGAGACGATGTTCTGGATGTCGAGGGCTAGCCTACAACCGATGGGAGTAACGACAGGCAATCTCGGACCGGAATTCATTTTCAGTGGGAATGTCACCTTCTCACCGGTGGGTGATTTATGGGGAGGCGTAGAAGAGGGTTGGTACGGTGACACCTACCAGGGGCAGGTAAAGCTCGTGGATCTGGATTCGTGGCAGGAAGTGGCGATCCTGATGAATGGAGGGAGGGTATCCGATCTTGCCTTCTCGCCCGATGGCAGGATTTTGGCCGTGGCCGTGGAGGGGGCGGTAAATCTATGGGATGTTGCACGTCAAGAGCGCGTGGTTACGATCGAGGGGATTAGGGAAGGGGTAAGCCGTGTGGAATTCTCGCGGGATGGACGTTTGCTATTCCTTGGCAGTCAGGAGGGAGTCTCCGTATTGTCTGTGCAGCCTTAAAGACCAAGATAAAGGGAAGCTCTCGCGGCATCTGGCCTTATGAGCAGTTCCCAAAGCCGATACTGGAGGCTGGAGCGACCTGGAGCGCACCATTAGATATAGATCGAGATGGAGTATCAAAGTGGGAACAATCGCCCCTTTTTCGCGCATGATTTGCCGGATGGCGGCCGGCGAGGATGGTTTGTCTTGAGAGCCTCATGCATAACGGGACCGAGCCATCTGGAAAGCCGCCATGGCGAATTGAGTTGAAAGGTTGATGAGAGAGGAAATGATAATAATGAAATAATTCACAAATAGACTTTGGACCATCGAAAAGCGCTGGATTTGGATGGCGCCGGAGCTTTGGAGATCTGGCGTTAGTCGATGGTGTTAAGAAAGTAAAGTAGAATTGCTTTGGTGAAACATTGTGAATCTCGCTCCCTGAACGGAGGTCGCGATGCGGCAGTACCTCGATTTGATGCGGCATGTTTTAGATCATGGTGTGGAAAAAGGCGACCGCACCGGCACGGGCACCCGGTCGATTTTTGGTCACCAAATGCGATTCGACCTTGCGCTAGGATTTCCGCTTCTGACGACGAAGAAATTGCATCTAAAATCGATCATCTATGAGTTGTTATGGATGCTGAAAGGGGAGACCAATATTCGCTATTTGACCGAGCATGGCGTGACCATCTGGGATGAGTGGGCGGACGAGGATGGCGAGTTGGGACCGGTATACGGTGCGCAGTGGCGTTCATGGCGCGGCAGCGGTGGAGAGGTGGTCGATCAAATCGCTCAGGTAGTGGAGGAGCTCAAACACAATCCAGACTCGCGCCGTCATATCGTCAGCGCCTGGAACGTAGCCGAGATCGATCGTATGGCCTTGCCACCTTGCCATACGCTCTTTCAATTCTATGTCGCCGAGGGACGATTATCCTGTCAGCTTTATCAACGTTCGGCAGACATCTTCCTGGGCGTGCCCTTCAATATCGCCTCCTATGCCCTTCTAACCTTGATGATGGCTCAGGTGACCGGTTACAGCCCGGGCGAGTATGTCCATACGTTTGGGGATGCGCATATCTATCTTAACCACCTCGACCAGGTGCAGCTTCAGTTAGGCCGCGAGCCGCGTCCGTTGCCACGGATGGAACTGAGTTCGAAGGTCCAATCGCTGTTTGACTTCGACTACCCCGATTTCAAGTTAATCGGCTATCACCCGCATCCGCACATTACTGCCAGCGTTTCTGTATGAACACTATCAACCTCTAATTAAATATCAGCAAGAGAAAGCCGGAGAAATCCATGGCGTTTTCCCTATAGAGGGTTTGCGCAAAACGAACCCTGGCTGGTGATATTCTCGCGTCATGATCGAGGAACTAAGATGGTATAAAGGAAGAGTCGAAATTCGCCTCCACAGGTTCTTGGCAGCAGCGGGTAGATAAACATCCGATCGAGGGGCAGGGAGTTGTGTGAAAGGGAGGGGGTAATTGCTGGTACCAATGTACTCCCTGGCAAAGTACCAAAGTACGATATCAAACAAAAAGCACCTCCTCTAAAATAGTGCTAGAACCGGAGGAAAGAAATGCAAGGATCGGATTATGGGTCGGCTCATGGCCAAAAGATTGACCTTGCAGGAAACTTAAAAATGCTTGAGTCACCCAGCTAAACTGTAAGCGATCCGTAAGCAAAAAGGCTAGAAACGAATGTCCCAATATGCTATCCTGTGAGTATCTATTTTGTTGGATTTGTTGGATAGGTATTGATCATGGAAGTACAGAAGGAGCAAGTGAGCATGTTCACCGGACAGACCCCTACAGTAGAAGAAGCGCTCGAATTTGCGATCCAGGCAATTGATCGTGGCGATATCAAGTTGGGCAATGCCGCCTTGGATTGGGTTATCCAGAGGGAGCCCAACAATCCCATCGCTTGGCTATGGATGGCATGTTGCGTTACCGGTGAGGAAGCTAAGCGCGGCTGTTATGCGCGCCTCTCCCAATAAGAGGAGAAGATATCCCGCCATACATCGTCGGTCTTTGTAGGCCACACGACCGGCCTAATCATTGCTACCGCTTTAACCCCGTACCTGGTCAGATACGGGGTTTTATTTTCATCCCCTGCAAGGCCGCGGGAATTCGAAGGAGTAAACAAATAAAAGTGGGCAAGGGCAATTGAAAGGGCGGATGCAGTGGCTGACCTTGCGCATTCAAGAAAGACGGGGAAATGGCGAGATCAAAAAATGGTTAAAAGTCCAGGATTTACTCCCCGGAAGTGGTAATCTTTTGCAGGAGCTCGTTGGTAAAGACCGCTTCTACATCCGTAGATGGCATGGCCTCATATTCGATCAGCAGATCGGCCAAGGCCTGCCATTGTTGCAGGCTTTGCCATCCAAGTCCATTTGTTTTGGTCACATTACTATGAAGATCCTTTAGCTCGCTCTCTAACATATAACGCATGTGTTCTCGGTCGGTCTCGGGTCCAGCGTAGATCATGACGCAATCCACCGCCTCCTCAAGGTGACCTTCAGCATAGGTGATCCCCTCCAGGGCAGCGCGCAGGAAGCGGGTGAGCATCTCGGAATGATTTTTCAACGTTTCCTCGCTGGTGACATACGTCAAACCAAGCGTGGGGATGCCGTAGTCGGCTGCATCCCAAATGACCAATTCGTATCCCCAACTACGGATCAGGTAGACCTCGTTCGATTTAAACACAGGATAAACATCCACTTGTCCTTCCGTGAGGACACGCGGGTCAAAACCCACGTTGACCAGTTGCACCTTTTCCGGATCGGCGCCTGTGATGTGCAGCAGGGCGAGTAGGTCGGGAGGCGGTGTGCCTTTAAAGCCAACCGTATGCCCCTCCCAGTCCTTCGGCGTAACCAGGCCGGAGGAGGAGAGGGCAGCGAAGGCTTGCTGGCCGCGCTGACCGATGAGTGCAATCGAGACCAGAGGCAGGCCGGGATCGGCGCGCCGCTTGAGCAGCACAGCTGCATCCTGTGTGGTAACATGCACTTGCCCCAGCGTGGTGAGTTGCAAGTGTTCACCCTTACCGGGCGAATGCTGAATGGTGACCTCAAGTCCCTCGCGTTCAAAATAACCTTTCTCCTGAGCCACATACACTCCGACAAAGGGAAGATTGGCCTGAGGTTTATATCCGGCCATGAAGGTCATTGCCATCGGCGCTTCCGTTGTTGTGGGGTGACTGTTGGAAAGGGAACAGGCTGCCAGGAATAAAAGCAGGGAGGGAACCAAACTGGAGAAGGCGAGATTACGAAAGGTGATGAGCAAATGGGATGTTTTCATGGCTATTGAACCACCCAAAAGAGGATTTTCTTTTCGATCATTACGACCAGACTGTACAATGCGACACCCATGGCGGCCAGCACAAAGACTGCCGCGAATAGGAAAGGTAGATTCAAGTTACTGTAAGCCAGCCACATGGTACGTCCCAATCCGCTCGAAGCGCCGGTCCACTCAGCGACGACCGCGCCGATGAGCGCTAACGGAGCGGTGACTTTAAGGGCGGCGAATAGATGCGGCAAGGAGGAGGGCGCTCTCACGTACCAAAACAACTCCCAACGACTGGCGCACCAGGAGCGGAACGTATCTAACAGGCTAGGTTCAGTGGACTGAAAGCCACTGAGGACGTTGACCAGAACGGGGAAGAAGGTCAATAATGCCGTGATGATCACCTTGGGCAGCATGCCAAAACCGAGCCAGATGGTGAGCAAGGGCGCGACCGCCACCAAGGGGGTGGATTTAACCAGGATCGCCAGGGTCATCACCCCACGTTCCAGTCGAGGCCATAAGCCGAGCAGGGTGGCGGCAAGCACGCCGGTAAGCAAGCCCAGGATCAGTCCGGAGAGCGCTTCAACCAGGGTGACGGCGCTGGCTTCGGCGAAGAAGCGCAAGTTGTCCACCAAGGTCACGACCACCTTGCTGGGGGCCGGGAGCAGGTAGACGGGTAGCTTGAAGAGATGCACACACAACTCCCAAAGAAAGATGGCCGGGCAGACGATGAGGAGCATAAGGGAGGTATCTTTGACGGAGGAATGTAAAGAGTGTTTCATGGTTCTAACGCCAAATCGAGCCGGAGATCCCGCACAAGTTCTTGAAAGGAGGATGAGGTATCGTCTCTGGGACGAGGGAGGGGAATCGTACGTATGGCGTGGATATGTCCCGGCCGTGGGGTCATCACCAGGACGCGGTCGGCGACGCGCACGGCCTCCTGAATGCTATGCGTCACCCAGAGCACAGTGGGCAGAAAGCGTAGCCATAGTCGGAGCACCTCTTCGGTGAGGCTCTCGCGAGTCAGATCATCCAGGGCGGTGAAGGGTTCGTCCATTAGCCAAATTGCCGCGCCCAGAGCTAAAGTCCGAGCCAAGGCTGCGCGTTGTTGCATACCGCCGGATAGGGTGAAAGGATAGGCATGGGCGAAATCCTTAAGTTGCACCAATTCGAGCAACTCCTGCGGAGCCAGTTGGGGACGACGGTTCTGAGAGTTGATCTGCTGTGCCAGGGATATATTGGCAGACACCGTTCGCCAGGGCAGGAGCGCTGCTCTTTGCGCCATCCAGGCGACCTGCTTCCCGGCGATGGCGACCTGGGGGAGCATATTGCCCAGTGAAACCAAGCCTTGATCAGGCACAAGCAGGCCGGCCAGGATGCGCAATAGCGTGGATTTGCCGCAGCCGCTGGGGCCGATCAAAGCGACGAATTCGCCGTCCTGGATTTCCAGGTCGATCTCCCGCAGGGCGAGCAAGGATTGACCCTTGCGCTGTGTGTAGGTGTGGCTGAGCGAGGAAACGTGCACGTTCATGCCTCGGATGTCCTTAGACCGCGCCAACCGCGCAAGTGCTCGGGGTTGATACGGAAGGCGCGCCAAGGCCTGGCGGCCAATGCGGGATTGAGAGGCTGCCCCAAGTAACGATGGCTGAGCCGATTGAGGATGGCAGCGATCCCTCCGGCGACGTCCCCTTCTTGTAAGGGATAGGCGACTCCTTGGGCCGACACTCGGCGCAGGGGGAGCCACGGCTCATCGACGGTGAGTGAAACGCGCGGTTTCTCCACCAAGTAATCGGCCCAACGTGAGCCGCTCCAGGCAGCAACAAAAAATGCATCTCCGTCCCATTCGTGCCAGACGGGGACTACATGGGGAGTGCCATCGGGGCGGATGCAGGCCAGGCTGGCAGCCCAGGGACCCTGAAGGAATGAGCGGATCTCGTCAGATGATAATGCGAGCGATGGTTCGACCTTTGAGAGGGCCGGGCTTCCATAGGGGGCGTACAGCGGCGCACCCAAACGGTATGAGAGCCGGGCGGCCATGGCGCGCAACTCAGGGAGGCAGGACTGCAGGCTCTCTGACGTTTGGCGGTATTTTGGGGCGCTCAGCAGCAGGGCTGCGGTCGGGTGATGTCCATCCTCACAGATGGGCAAGGCCAATTCGAGCGAGTCGGTGCCTGCGTAGAATTGGTATCCTCTGGCTCGGATGGCTTTGCTGGGGGAGGGGGAGAGCAGCGGGCCGGCTGCGCAGCCCTCTGAGGGCAGACGTTGGCCGGGTTCGAAACTGCTGCGTACCCTCTGGGAGCTCTCGCGCTGCGCAAGGATGAGGATGTCAGGGGGACTGAGGATCGCCAGCGCCAAAGTTTCATCCAGGCTCTGAGGCGGGGCTTCTTGATAAAACACGCTCAACAGATCTTGAGGGTCATTCCTGTCTGGGTTGCGCCAGGCCAGGAGGCGTGGTCCGGGTTGGTAAAGGCCACGCGTTTGAGGTTGTTCCAGGTAACCGAGTGATTTTAATGTGGACCACAGAGCGAAGAACGAGCTGCGGGAAATGTCGAGATGCTCGATACACGCCTGGGATGAGATCCCGAGGGGATGAGCAAGCAGCAGTTCCAGGAAGCGCACGGTCCGCGCCGCGGCGGGGACAGGCAGGGAATCATCAGTCATTGAAGATAGTCCAAAATATAGGACAGGAGTACATTATAGTGGACTCTTTGCGACTGTCAAGGATTGAAGCAGAAAGAGGATCGATGTTCTCGTGATTTCTTGGTTCGGAGTGGTTGGATGCGCAGGCGAACGTGTTGGAGAGAGGAATGGCAACCCAGATTTGCGGGATGATAACAGAAGACGATATTGGGGCTAAGCTGCGGTCGAAATCGCATGCCCGCTTGTTAAATCTTGTCCTGTCCCTCGATAAGGGCAAAGGGAGGATAGGAGGTGAGGTCGTGGATTGGGTTAAGCCGATAAGGAAATTTGGACACAGGAAATGGCAAAGAAAGGGTGTAGACTGGAAACTCTATGCCAAAGAGAAAACACTTTTCTGCCAATCAAAAGGCACATAAGGCCCTGCAGATCCTCAAAGAAGAAAAAGCCATCAATCAAATTGCGTCCGAATATGGGATGTTCCTCGGATTCCCACAATCCAATCTTTGGTGCGCGATTGAGCGGAGGTCATTAGCGCGCCTCACTTTGCTGGATCAATTGGATATGCGTTTCCTGATTAATGAATGTGCGGATTTTGATAGCAACCTTACGCCGTTCGGCGTATCTAAAGAGCGTTTTTTCGCTAATCCGGTAGCGTTCAAAAATGGCGTCGAAAATATACACCAGCTCTTGCCCCTGGAATACGTAAAATACATCGTCATCGGCAAAAATATCCACCAAGATTTTTTCCATCTTGGGGGCTGGGATATCATTTACCTTTTGGTGGGGTGGCTGAGTGATTAAGTTGGAAACGATGATGCTTTCAGTTCTGGGCAGGATATACCTAGCAAATGTTTCCCGATCCGGTTGTAGAAAAACTTTGCCCGAGTGCCGGTCATTCAAATAATTGAAAACCGACTCCATTGTATCTTTTTCGGTTTCCAGGATGATTTGATTTTGTCCAGGCTGGTGGAGCATGAATTCGTGCAGGATTCTCGTTTCCCAGCTGAGATGACTATCTTTGCACTTTTAGGACTTACGCAAAACTGAGCAGTTGACGAGCGAGCGAAAAGCCGGTAAGTTTGGTAGTATGAGACCCAAAACCCAAACTGTCACCCGCTTGGATTATTGCCAATACCTTTTGGTCAGCCAAATCAATTATACGCTGACAAATTTTGACGATCACAGCGAGAAATTCAGTCACGATACGCTCAACCGCTCTGTGGCAGGAGAACGGCTTCAACCGAAATTGACTTGGGAAAACGTCAAAGGACAGGTTGTTCAAACCCCAAAAGGGTTTGTCGTCTTTGATGACACGGTAGCCGACAAGAGTTTTCCGCATGAGATTGAGTTGGTCCGGCGTCAGTATAGCGGAAATGCACATGGTGTTATCATCAGTTTTGGATCATTGACTATCGTATTTACGATCCAGACGGGGATGGCAAGACCAAACTTGACCACGTGCAAGATATGCTCCTGAATTGCGTTCACTAAAAGCAGTTACAGTTCTGGGAAGTGTTGATGGACAGTTGGTATGCAACCAAAGAAATTATGCTGACGATTGAAAAGTACGGAAAAATCTACTACTGTCCGCTCAAGGATAATCGCCAGGTGGATGATTCGAGCGGTTCACGGCCTTACCGGCGGGCGGATGCCACTCACACTGCGAATGATCCATGGCATCCGCTTGCGCCACCCTCAGCTTTTCAACAAATTTAAATAATCAGACCTCATGAGAGGAAAAACATGACCCATGAGGGCTAGTTTGCTTGAACCGCTGACTGCCGCCCGCCTGCACGATCTAATCACTTGTCCCTGTGGCTCTTATACGATCGGGGACTTTGGCATCAGTTGTTCGCGGCACGCCCCCCGGCCACCAGGTCCATCGGCCAAACAGCGCCGCCAGCGCCGGGTCGAGGATGGTGCGCACCACGAACGTATCGATCAGCACGCCAACCGAAACCGCGAACCCAAGTTGCGCCAGGAACACGATCTCCCCGGCCATCATCCCCGCAAACGTACCAGCGAGAATGACGCCCGCTGATGTGATGATCGACCCCGTTGCTGCGACGGCCACGTGCACGCCTTCACGTATGCCGTGGTGACCAACCTCCTCTTTGATGCGACCAAAGAGGAAGATGCTGTAGTCGATGCCGAGCGCGACCAGGAAGGCGAACATGAACACAGGCAGCAGCCAGGAGAGCTTCTCCCGCCCGAAGACCAGCTCAAAAAACAGGCTGGTGATGCCGAAGGTGCAGGTGAAGCTGAGCAGGACGGTGCCAATCAAGTAGATGGGGGCCACCACGCTGCGCAGCATCACCAGCAGCACCAGGAAGATGCCTGCCAGGATGAAGCCAAATGTCCGATACTGGTCGCGTTCCATCACGTCGCGGGTGTCCGCGAGCATCGCCGTAAAGCCGCTGACCGCTGTGTCACCATCACCGTTGTAACCCTTCACAAGTTCACGAATTTCATGGACGGTTGTCATCGCTTCAGCGCCGAGCGGATCATCGAGCACCACCTCCAACCGATAGGTGCTCCCCCCATCGGCGAGGTAACTTTCGAGGACGGGCTGCAGCTCCGCGAACAACGCGCCATCTTCTGTTGGCGGCAGCATGTAGGCGTCGTCCATGCCGGAAAAGGTCTGCTGCATCCCCGCAACCGCCAGCATCAGATCTTGCTGGCGTGCCATGATGGTCATCAGGCCGCCGCCCAGAATCTCCTGGAGGGTGAGAAACTCTGCATCATCGGTAATTTCAGGAAATTTTTCCGCTAACGTTTGCATATAGTTCTGAATCCCGCCGATGACAGCCATCGCTTGCCCTGGATCAGTCTCTTCTTCATCCCCCGCCGCCATGTTCAAAAGCAACTGGATCTGGCCATCGACGCGCAGCAGATCCCTGAATCGGGCATCCTCCTGCCCAAGGGGCGCATTCAGGCTGCGCACGTCGACCACCTCATCCAGCTTGTTGAGTTCGCTGCTAAGGCTGACAATCTCGGCGGTGGTTTCTTCCGGATTCCGACCGGTGACGACGACCGTCAGTGGGAAAAGGTTGCCCCCGCCCATGGTCTCACGCAACAGGTGATACGCCTGCACGGAGGCGATATCATCAGGGAGTTCGGAGATGGTGTCGTAGTTCAGATCGCGCGTCATGCCGTAGGCGCTAAACGGCAGCATCAGGGCAACGATGACCAGGATGACGATCAGCGGGCGGCTACTGACCTGTTTGCTGGTGATCTCATACAAGCGCCCGGAAGACCGGTGGCTGGCTTTGTTCGGCCAGAAGGCCGCGTTCCCCAGAGTCGCCAGCAAGGCGGGAGTCAACGTCAGCCCGGCGAGCAGGCTCATGCCGATGCCGATCGCCAGCATCGGCCCAGCGTTGCGGAAGCCGCCCATCTCAGAGAAGACCATCGAGATAAAGCCGACGAAGATCGTCGCTGCACTGCTGGTGATGGTCTCACCAACCATGTGGATCGTGCGCCGCGTGGCCGATTGCACGCTGTGCCCGTCAGCCATTTCTTCGCGGAAGCGGCTGATGAGGAACAGGCAATAGTCGGTGCCGGCCCCGTACATCACGACCACCAGCAGCGGGTGGATTTGGGTGATCACGGTGATGATGTCGTGATCGGCAAGGATGGCGACCAGGCCGCTGGTGACCAGGAAGGCGACGGTCACCGTCGCCAACGGGATCAGCGGGCTGACGGGCGACCGGTAAATGGCCAGCAGCGCAACAATGACGAGGATAATGGTGATGATGATCGTGCGCTCCATGGTCGTGAAGGTCGATTCTTCTGCTTGTGCGTTGAGCGCCGCTTCACCGGTCTGATAGACGTCAAACCCCTCGGGAGGATTGTCTTCCAACCATTGATCGATTTCCCCCACGGCTTCGGTGGTCAGGGCTGCATCGGTCGGGGTTGTGATGGCGGCTGAGATCAGGGCTATACGACCATTCGGTGAGATCAGCTTATCCGCCAGCAACGGATCGGTGGTGGGCGCAACGATCTTATCGAGGTTATCCGGCGCGGCGTCGCTGGCCAGATAGCCCTCCACCTTCTGAATATAGGCCCACACTTCCGCATCGCGCGCCTCGCCGCCTTCCCCCGCGTCGACCAAAATGATGGTGCTGCTGGGGCTGAACTCCTGCGGGAAGGCCTCTTTGTACACCTCCTGAGCCCTGGCAAAGGGCGCATCTGCCGGCAGGAAATCTTCCTGGCTGGAGCTCGACACCTCGGCGAGATCCGGCGAAAACACTGTGAGGAGGATCGCCATTACCACCCAGGCGACGAAGATCGGGATGCGGAATTTCGCTGCAAAAAGACCCAGTTTTTGAAACATGCCTTTGACTCCTTCCATGCGGTTCATCCTGGACGAATGCCAGAAATGATCCGTTTGACGATGTTCTATTCATTTAACTGGGTTATGGTGTGGGGTGTCACTACCCGATCGTGGGGGATGGGCGGGTGGTTTTTTGACGGGATTATAGGATGTGGAGGGCTTGCGCCTGCACGACGGCTTCGGTGCGGTTGTGCACCTGGAGTTTGCCGTAGATGTTCTTGGTATGCCACTTGACGGTGTTGACCGTGACGAAGAGTCTATCCGCGATTTCTGGGTTGGTGAGGCCAGCGGCTAACAGGCGCAGCACTTCCAGCTCACGCTCGCTGAGGGCATCGACCAGAGCGGGTTGCGCTCCTCGGGAGGACGCAGCAGTTGACAAGCCGGAGAATGAATCCAGCAGCTTCGCAATGTAGGTAATCTGGATGCCCTGTGAGGCTGCCCAGCGCAGCAGGCGGGCCATCGGCTCGCCCAAATCGACGAACAGGCGCACATATCCGTGCGGTTCGGCCAATTCAAGCGCCCGCTCCAGGTTGAGCATCGCCTGCGATGGGTTGTTGAGGGCCTGGTATACCAATGCCCTGACCGCCAACGCCTCGATCTGCCCGCCAAGCCATCGCAACTCCGCCGAAGTGCGGAGCACGCCCTCAAGGTTATCGAGTGCTTTATCCAACTGCCCTCGGGCAAGATAGTAACGACCCATGGTGAGATCCAGCAGCGAGTTCAAATGAAAGGCGAGGAGATGCCCACCCTCCAGCTCAAACGCCGCCGAGGGCGAGGCGTCATGCCGGCCGTGCTGCATCAGCCAAGCTCCGAACGCTTCCAGGTCTCCCTGGAGGAGGTAGAGGCGCAATTGATTGAGATCGACAAGCAGGTCATCCATTTCGCTCGTGTCAAACTGCACGGCGATCCTCTCGGCCTTTTCAAGGGCTTGGCGGGCGCCCTGCTCGTCACCCCGCGCCTGGCGAATGTGCGCGAGGGAGATGTATCCATCGATGGAGGCGATGATCCCCCACCCCTCCGTCCTCTCGATGCCTTCGTTGACCAGTTGCAGCGCAGCCTCAAGCTGGTTTCGCTCGCGCAGCAGTTCGCCCAATCCCACCTGCGCCATGCCAGCGATGGGCAGCAGGTGGCCATTGGCATCCACCGCCAGGTCGAGCGCCTGCCCATAAATTGCCCTGGCGCGATCCAGATTCCCCCAGAGGATATTCAGCTCGGCCAGATTGCACATGGTCATCACGGCGATGAGCATGTTGCCGCCCGTGCGTGCAATGCGCGAGGCCTCTTCGAACGCCTGCTGTGCGGTGCTCGCATCGCCGCCCATCAGCATCACCAACCCGGTTACCCAGGCACCGATGCTGCGCAAAAAGGGACTGTCTTCCGGTAGGTTCTTAAATGCCCAGGCGGCCCGCTGCGCGCCGAGCGGCACTTCCCCCTGGAAGGCGTCAATTACGGAGCGGAAGACCTCCACCACGGGGATGCGCTCGATATCTTCCCCTGTCTCTGCGTTAGCCAATCGGGCCTCGATCGCGCTGAGCGGAGCGCCGGAGAGCAGCAAGGCGCCGGCATGGTAGGCGCACAGCCGGGGATGCGCATTGATAACATCTTCTGCCATGGCGCTGATCCAGCGGCTGAACGTGGTGACCTCGCTGCGCATCAACAGGCTTTCCGCGACGCTCTCCAGCAGATCAGCGGCGCGCGGATGGTCCTCGGCGGCCAACGCGTGCTCAATCGCATCGGGGAGCATGTCGTGCACTTCGAACCATTGGCTGGCGCGCTCATGCAGCGCTTTCACTTCGTCAGGGTGCATCCGATGCAGGCGCTGTTGGAGCAAGTCGGCAAAGAGGTGATGGTAACGATACCAATGGCGTTTGTTGTCCAGCGAGTTGATGAACAGGTTATCGCGCTCTAACTCAGACAACAACTGGTGGCTATCGCGCCGACCTGTGACGGCATCGCACAGGCTGGCGCAGAAGCGTTCGAGAATCGAGGTTCGCAGCAGGAACGCCTGCCGCTCTTGCGATAGCCTGCCTATCACCTCATCCGTCAGATAATCGACGACATAAGCATGGCTTCCCGCAAACTCGTGGATAAAGGCTTGCAGGTCGTCGCGAGCGCGCATGGAAAGCGCCGCCAGTTGCAGGCCGGCGATCCAGCCCTCGGTCCGTGCTTCGAGGGCGCGTACGTTCTCCGCAGTGAGATGCAGTCCCATCACGGCTCTGAGAAACTGGTCGGCTTCATCCTCCGTGAAGCGCAGATCGGCAGAGCGAATCTCAAGCATGTTCCCGCGTGCACGCAACTGGGACAGGCGAAGCGGTGGATCGGTGCGCGATGCCAACACGAGGTGCATTTGCGGCGGAAGGCGCTCGATCAGGTAAGACATGGCGTCGTGAATAGCCTGCTCACTGATCGACTGGTAATCGTCCAGCACGATCACGAAGGGATCGGAGATGGCGGCGATATCATTAATAAGAAGGGTCAGCGTTTGCCTGAGCAGAGACGGCTGCAGGCTCGCCAGCACGCCCTCGCCGAGGTTGGGTTGAATGGATTGCAGGGCTGAAATCAGATAGCGCAGGAAACGGGCAAGGTCGTTGTCATCCTCGTCGAGCGAGAGCCACGCCACCGGCAAAGCGGTGTGATGCAGCCACTCACTGAGAAGCGTGGTCTTCCCCGACCCGACCGGAGCGGAGAGAAGGGTCAGTGGAAGCGCCGTTCCCTCCTCCAGCAGCTCAATCAAGCGCCGGCGCGTAACGATGCGCCGAGGGAGCCGAGGGAGGTTGAGTTTGGTGGTCAAGAGTGGGCTCGACACCGATATCGCTCACAATTCACGATCATCTGCACGTTCGTCCCACCCTTGGCGAAGGGCGATCTCGAGCGACGTCCCAAGCATGGATGGGGGCATCATGAATATTGTACACCTCCACGATTCTCTTAGATACGCCTGGAAAGGGTGTGCATTCCATTTCAGGGGGCAACATGATCGTCTGTGACTGGGGAGAGGCT
>CAYGXU010000015.1:0-41767 GCA_964353875.1 uncultured Anaerolineaceae bacterium
GCAGTTACAGAATTCCTTTTTATTTTCCGCCTGGAGTGGCAGCTTTACCCTTTTTGAGCAGATAAGTGGATATCCAATACAGAATCCCTGATTGAAGGGCAGTCAATACCGCTAAAAAAAGAAATATATCACGCCAAAAACGCTCAGGGTAAAGACGGATAAAAGTATCCGAATAGGGGAAAATCCAGGTCTCTCCCTCAAAGAACACCTGATGGAACCCTACGAATAGGAT
Source organism: uncultured Anaerolineaceae bacterium (assembly GCA_964353875.1). Lineage (GTDB taxonomy): Bacteria > Chloroflexota > Anaerolineae > Anaerolineales > E44-bin32 > MGNI01. The sequence continues at coordinate 233 of CAYGXU010000015.1, forward strand.
CCCAAATCCAAATATCGTTACAATGATGAAGATTCCAAGAAAGATCAATGTCGCCAACGCCCCCTGTCGAACGATAGACCAAACCAAATCCACATCTTGGGCTGATCCGGCCAGGAGCAAGAAAAAGATAGTAAGTACAAATCCGATTCGAAAAATCAGCCAAGTTTGTTGCACAAGAATTTTCACATCCTGCATGTGCTGTAATTCTCTCTCATTGTGCAACGGGTCATTATTATCCAATCGATAGGTCTCGAAATAATCCAATTCAGCGTCGTTAATAAGATAATCCACATCGATAGCCGACCATTGAATGCGATCTTCAATGGTAAATCCATAGGGATCCTCTGGGAATCCAGGCATCTTGTATTCGATCGGGACCCAAATTGCCGCGGTCACAAGCACTAAACGGACGCTGCCCAAAATCACCTCGATGGGGATCAAAACGATTACGACAACCTGCAGAATCTTCAAGAGGAAAGAGGGCAAGTAAATTTCTTTATTTTTCATAAAACCTTTCCTCCTAATGCGGAGAGTAACCGCCAGAGCAATGATTCTTTCTCGGTATGAAGCCTGATCAGTGACATCCCTAACTCAAGTTATTGACATGTCTTATTGGTCTTATTCCAATTGACAGGCTATTTCGTGTTGATCGCGAGATTTCCTCAAGAAGAAAACATCACCTATTCACGCAACGTATCCACGTTCCCATGGATCACAAATTGTAACGCGATTGAATCGGTCAGTTGTTCAATCGGCGCTCGATCATCTGTAAATATGATTTTAGATTCCGGCACAGGTTTTAGATTCAGGATCGTCCGCTCCACTACATCTAATAAGAAAGTCGAGCTCTGAGTATCAAGAAGACGCTTATAGTTATTAAAAATATTATCGAGCGAGGTTGGCTGGACTGTGCCATAGAGAATGGAGTTGAATGTATTCGGGACATCGACTAAGTATAACGAAGGGAATACGCTCCCCATGGTACCCACCATCGCTTCAATTAAGCGTCGATCTTCAAACGTGCGGCCAACATTGATGACCACTACGCCTTTTTCATCCAGATGATCTCTGACTATCCGAAAAAATTCCTGTGTTGTCAAATGAAAGGGAATGTAGGGCAAGCGATAGGCATCCACTCCGATGACACTATAACGATAGTGACTATGCGCAAGACCCCAACGCCCATCCGTGGTATATGCGTTTAAATTGGGTTGATCCATACCAAAATAGGTTCGCCCGACTTCAATAATAGCAGGATCAATCTCCCATCCATCAATCGGAATCCCCCCATAAACTTCGGTATATTGCCTAGCAATGGTCCCCGCAGCCAGACCCACAAGGCCTAAGCGTTCTACATCTGAGAGTTCCACCGGAGCGGGGTTAAAAAAGGGTGCGGCCAGGAAATAATCCCACGTTCCATAGGTCGCCAAACGATCAGGATGGTACACCGAATGGATCCCCTGTCCTTCATTAAGCAATAAATAACGTGTGCCCTCTCGTTCGACAACCTGAATATAGTTATAAGAGGATTCCATCTCGAAAACTTGCCCCTCCGTCCGTTTAAAGGGTCCTTGCAGGAATAGCCAGGATAGAAGCAACAGAACAATAAGCATCCAGAAGTATTTAATATTGCCGATCCTCACTTGAATCAAACCAATCAACGCAACCGCCATTAATGTCAGACTAAACGTGAGGAAGGTCATTGACGTGCCGATTGCAGGGATCAAAACAAGCACAGGCAGGAATGTCCCAATGATTGATCCCAACGTGGAAATGGCATAGATTTGTCCAGAAATTCGACCCGCTTTTTCCGGATCATCGATCGATAATCGGATTGCGAAGGGAGAAACACATCCTAATAATGTGACCGGGATACAGAAAAGGATGAGAATCGATAGGAAAGAGCCAACCATGACCGCCGTATTGAGCCTCTCAACAGCATCGGCTGCGCTCAACAACACCGGTCTGGCCACAATCGGGACAAGACCGGCACTGAAGGATGCCCAAGCCAAAAGGCGATAAAATGCTTCACGTTCCGGGTGCCGATCCGCCCATCGTCCACCAATGAAATAACCTGCGGTGAGATAGATGAGGATCAGACCAATAATATTAGCCCACACAATATTGCTGGTGCCAAATACGCTTCCCAATAATCTTGAAGCGCTTAGCTCAATTCCAAGGGTTGTCATACCAGCAATGAATACTGCAAGTAATAAGAACCTTCGTGACATTTAATACTCCAGGAAGTTCGTCCAAGAGAGATTTATGCTGCTGACTCCCAGACACGAGCGGATGATTGATGAGAGAGTGCTTCGGATAAAGGTTCTCTGTAATGCACGATACGCACAGGTATGGCATGCATGCGCGCAGCCACTGCCAGGTTCTCCGTACCTTCCCTTCCTCCAAAGCTATGCGCATCGATTAAGATGAGGACTGGGGCCAAACCTCGACGCTTCATATCATGTACCGTGGCGACAATCTCTGAATGGATCGATGGGGTGATCACAACTACTGTGGCGCCACGTGGGATTATCGGTCCTTCCACTTTCAGTAATTCCTCCAGACTGAAATTCCCAACGGCCTCTAACACTGCCAAAGATTCGAGAATATGGTAAAGCTGTGCATCTCCGCGATCGGATTGTAAAACATGCCTGGCTTTTCCATGGGAGATGAAACCAACCGCCCGATCACGCTCCAATAGATGCAGGGCAATTGAAGCACTGATAGCAACCCCATATTCCTCCGTTGATCGTGGCAATTCAAATTCGCCCCGTACAACCCCAGTGACAAGGTCGGCTGAATGCTGTTCAATCTCTCCTACGTGAAAGAATTTTGCTGCATCAAAGACAATCCAGACTTCGGCCTGAGGGTCAAATTCAAATTCTTTTACAATCAATCGTCGAAGACGAGCAGTTGAACGCCAATGGATGCGATTGAGGCTATCCCCTGGGACATAATCGCGCACTCCGGATGCATTGGGAGTAATTTGGTGAGTCCGCTGACGCAAAGCATCACCTCCCGGAAGGCGACCACCAGGGAAGGGAAATGAACGAATCCTCTCTGTCTTTGGGAGTACGACGATATGATACTCTTGTTCATATTTCCGGATACGAGGGAATAGTCCGAAAGGATCTCCCGTCAAAATCTGAACGGACCCAATGCGAAAGCGACCTCGCCTTGTGCAGATGGTGCGAATCAGCCAGTCCTTCGTCTGTCTGCGTCCCATCCGGATGGTAACAATAGAAGCGCGATGACCAGGCAAATCGGAAAAGTCATGAACTTCCACCCATAGCTTTGGAATTCGTGAGGCGTTCTTCAGCTTGATGGTTTCCTCATAGATTCTGCCGACTTGCGCCCTTAATGTCCTTGGTTTTCTTGAAAATTCCAATCCGGTTAATGCTATCCGAGACCAAATAAAGGAAATAACGAGCAGGCCACCCCATACATATGAAAGGCTGTAATAGGTGTCCCATCCGGTAATGATTCCGCCGAGAAGCGATAGGATGAACAATACCACGACGACTTTGGCTCGAGATGTCACTCGATCACCTCACCCCCCGGAACAGGAACATTGTGCAGAATTTCCTCGATGATTGCACGCGCGCTTACATCGCGGATACGCGCCGCAGAACCCAGGATCATACGATGCTCCAGGACTGATATTGCCATCGATTTAACATCATCCGGGAGGGCATAGGAACGACCCAGGATGGCAGCTCTGGCTTGTGCAGTGCGATACAGTCCCAGGCTACCTCGAGGACTTGCGCCAAGATAGATTTCGCCATGATTACGGGTTGCGTTTACCAGATTGACAATATACTGCTGAATTTCTTGTGATACTGTCACCTCCCGAATAGCACTTTGTGCTCGTAAAAGATCTTGCATGGAAATGACCTGCCCTAGACGTTCAATCGGATGTTCTACGCGCTGACGAGCCATCATTTCAATTTCATAATGAGGAGCGGGATAGCCAATGTCAATCCGAAGCAGGAAACGGTCCAATTGAGCTTCCGGAAGAGGGAAAGTCCCTTCATATTCAATTGGATTTTGAGTGGCAAGGACCAGGAAAGGTTCCGGCAGTGGGTGTGTGATACCGTCTACGGTAATCTGGTGCTCCTCCATCGCCTCCAGCAGCGCTGCCTGTGTTTTAGGTGTCGCTCGATTGATTTCATCTGTTAAAACGATTTGAGCCATAATTGGCCCAGGACGAAATTCAAACTCCATCGTTTTTTGGTTATAGATCGATACTCCTGTGACATCGGTAGGCAACATATCAGGAGTGAACTGGATTCGATTAAAGCTGCCTCCAATCGATTTTGCCAGACTTTTAGCAAGCATCGTTTTTCCCGTGCCAGGCACATCTTCAATCAGCACATGACCTTTGCACAATAAACCAATGACCACCAATTTAACAGCTTCAAGCTTGCCAATAATCACCTTCTCAACATTCTCAATAAGTTCTTCGACGAGAGGTAGTATCTCCTGCATTTTCGCTCCTATCAGCTCCATGGCAATGAAAAATACTCTTCATTGAATGGTTAGGTTTTCCTTATCCATTGGGAATATTAAACCACATGAACAGCAAAAAATACCTGAATAATGATCAATCTCTCCATTCAGAGCTATTCCTGTTCCCGAATGTTCTCATCAAACAGAATTCTAATTCCCTTTCTAATAGTATCCCGAGTGAAGAGAGGATAAAGCTTGACTTTCATATTTTTGGTTTATTGAACATCTTTGAATGATTACTTTATGCTTGCCTCAGTGGTTCACATTGACCAATCCTTTTTATAGATCAACGAAGCGCAACAACAATTAATCCCGTCCAAAACATACCATAGTTTAACGGCCGACGTAATCCCTCTGTGACTGAGAAAAGAATTACAGAAAGAACCAAACCAGAAGCGATGCGAACCAGTCCAAGAGGTTCTCGGAATGTAGAATATGGAAGGAAAGTCAACATGGTGGCATTCAGCAGCAACACCCATGCGTCGACGTGATCGAGTTTCCGCAGTATTCCCTTTACAGCGGCAACCGTTGCCCACAAATTGGGAAGGATCACGGTTGGGCCAAAAATAACGAGAAACAGGCCAAAAACCTTGAGGCTGATGAATGCAATTCTGAAGAATCCAGCATAGGGAATCCATTCGAAGGAAGTGGAATCCGCGCCGCCACTGGTGAGGCCAATTTCCCCGAATTGAAGCCAAAGCCAGAGCTGCCATATGCTATAGACCACACCTGGAAGCATGGCCATTAAAACATGCTTTGCTTCTCTTCTTTTGAGTATCGTAGTGATTACTGCTGCCAGCCAGAAAGGAAGTGTTGTTTCTTTGGTAAATAGGGCTAATCCTAGGAAGCCATACCCCCAAGCTTCTTTTCCCTGTTTTTTTAATATCCAGCCTGTAACAACCAATGCAAACGCAAGAGGTTCATACAAATCTGCTCCCACTCCAACCAGTAGGCCAACCCATAGTCCGTAGATTAAGACATAATGGCTAGCTATTCCCTTTGAACACAAGTAGGAAGAAAGGATTGCCGAACCTGCTAAATGAGCGATTAAATTCACCAAGATAAGGGTCCAAGGAATAGCGTCAGACTTTCCGAGTGCAAAGAGACGTGCTAAAAGCGGGTAGAGAATGCGTTGATAGCGATAAGCTGGAACGTCCAGGTGAGGAGAAACCTTCTTTGGATTCAACTCGATTGCAATGTAATAAGCAAATTGACCATCATAGCCCTCGCTCACTCCCGGTTCTTGATCCCAATATTTAGCACCCAACTCCGCCAGCCCAACCGGATTCCAAGCTTTCGCCGAGAGGCGATAAACAACAAATCCTGCTGTCATTAGCAGGATAACGACTAACGGCCAGATGATCCGCAATTCTTTACGAAACGCCACCATACAATCCCTATAAATAGCCATGCAAACAAGCCCAGAAATATTCCCACTTGAAAAGATAATGGACGATATCGAAATATCACCTCATGTTCCCCCGCAGGGATGTTCACAGCTCGGAAGAGACCATTTGCCGGATATATAGTTGACTTGATTTGATCTACTTCAGCCTGCCAGCCAGGATAATAAGCATCGGATAGCACCAGCCATCCACCGGTTTGCGAACTTATGTTAATCACCACCATGTTCGGATTTCTGGTCTCTTTAAACTCGATGGCAGCATTTGCAGCTTCTCCTAGATCTATTCCCGCGCCCTGCCCTTCAAGAACAACCTGATCCGACAGTCTGAAATCGCCATTAAATACAATCTCCAGAGCCTGCTGCTGATCACCCACCCAGATCGATTTGCCAATGAGGCGCGCCCGGGCTGGATTTTGAACTTGAACGTAACTAACGCCGGTCTCCACATTTGGAATTGCCATCCCTCCGACATCCATGAAAGCCAACAATTCCTCTTTTCGTTGGGATGTCTGTCTCTCCAGATATTTCATCCAGGTCACATATCGCTCCGGGAGAATGGGATCGAAGTTGTTCACCGAAGATAATCCATCTAACATAGCAGTATTCGGTAAACCCGCATCTCGCACATCCCGCCAATTCAACCCATGTTGGAATGCATCAAACCGGTGTGTTTTTTCAAATTTTATCCTCTCTTCTTGTTCTGCGGACATATAAATCCGGTGTGATGGGTCAACCTGAGTAAGTATCTGGCTATTCCCTCGAAACAATTCAAGCGGCTCAGATGGGACAAGCGCCCACCCAGCCCAAAGAAGATCGACCGCGAGAAACACTCCAATCGCGATCTCCCAATTGGAGCAAGGCTTTATCCTGCGCCTCCAAGCGATTGCTCCTACACACGTAATAATCAACGCTGCCGAAGCCACAGCCGGGGATAAGGAATCTTTGATCCCTTCTAGCAATCGGCCGCCCAGAAGTGCCACCAGCCCTCCTGCTGCTGCCCCAACAGTGCCCAGGCGTACCCAAAAAAGCGAGACCAATTGCTCTCTCCCCCAGATATCCGCTCCTTTCGCTCCTAGAAGCGCCAGGCAAAAAACCAAAATAATGCTCCAACGCGTGGGGGCTTGGAAAAGGTCAAAGGTCGGAATATGATCAAAAAGGAAGAGAAATAGGGGTGTGTTTTTTCCTAACGCGAGAAGAAAGGAGATTACTGCCAATGCGAGGAGAAGAATGCCTAAATGCGGTCTTTCACTCTTTTTCAAGCTCCTGATTCCGGCGAAAATCGCAAGGATAAGAGGCAATATTCCAATATAAATTGCGTCTTCCCAATAATTGGCATAACCCCAATATTCTCCCCGTCCAGGATTTCCAAACAGATCCGGTGCAATTAAGCCGAGAATCCGCCAGGGCCAGAAGGAATAGGATAAGGCAAATTCACGTTCCACTTGCATCGCCCGAGGAGAATGATAAAGATATTCAAGAGTCGGCAGGAGTTGAATCGCGCTCAGACAAAATGCAAGCGAAGCTGAGAGGCTCAACCCGAGGATCGTGCGTGTTCCACCTCGAACTCCTCCACAAACCAATCCGCGCCATATCCCCCAGATCAGCATAAGGCAAAGACTATACCAGGCTGTCTGCGCATGGCCTGCCAGCCATTGTAGGCTGAGCACGACCGATAGGAGCAGGATCGGCTTTATCCGCGCACTCAAGATAGTTTTTTGACTGAAATCCACAGCCAATCGATCGGTGGCGAGGATAATCCATGGAAGCCATACAACTGTTGCATTGATGCTTAGAAAACTCGATCTGGCAACTAAATAACCTGAAAGCGAGAAAGCCAGCGCCGCTATGGTTTGAGCCAATTCCCCCCACCCCAATCGTCGAACAAGTAGAATCATCCCAATTCCAGCCCAGACCACATGGATATACACTAGAAAACCATGTCCCCAGGCTGGTCCTGTGACGAATAGTAGAAGATTGGGTGGGTAAAAAATAGCTGACTGATAGTTGGCGATAAGTGGCGCACCCATTCCCAAGAGAGGATTCCATAATGGGAGATATCCATTACGGATTGTCTCCAAGGCGAAATCCCTCCATGGAACGAATTGGAGCAATGGCGTCCCCCAAAATAGCGCTCTTCCCATGATGAATACAGGCCCGAAGAGGATCAGGGGGGCTAATACGGTTAACAACCAGGGAAGTATCCTGAGAATCCTCTTTTGTAGCATTAATTTCTACCTGCATTCGATCTTTATAATTTCCATCTATTGATGCCCTGATCTGAACAATCTAAAACAATAAATTGTATCTGTTCATTCCTTCTGTGCATGCTTTAGGTGTTACTCCTCCTGGCCGTAAGATACCTCCGCATCCTGATTATTTGTCTCCACTAAATCCCCAACCCTCATTCATAGAAACCAATCCCATCTCCAACGGTGCCGCTTGCAACAATCCCTGATCATTTTTTAGATCACTTGTTCGCCTCTACCCGGAAAGTTGCCGATGAGAAAGGCATGAGCTAGTCATTTGATATACGCTGATAGAGTCGATAATCTCCCTTCTCAAAACAGAGCTGTATATTTAAGAATGTATCCAAATCCATGCTCCCAAAAGAAGCTTCTGCAGGTCCGAAAAAAACATAGTCCACATGCTGACTTCTCAGGAAAGCATCTCGATCCTCCTGATCCAACTGTCCAGCATAGAAAGCTTCTACCTGGGGCTCTAATTCTGCCAGAGATGCAGTCTCAGGTCCGTGTCCAATAACCACCTTGACATGAGCCCATGCAGGAATAGCATTCCCTGTCTCGTAAGAAGAAAGGATTACGGAGTCAGCCTTTATTTCTTTTTGCAGGTAATTAAAGACCGCCACCTCATCTGCAGGTCGGAAGATTGGCGACATGGGCTTCATGGCGTATCCCATTCCGCCGATAAGGATCATGAGCGTTGTTGGAAGAGATAGAGTAAGAATCAACACACCCCAAAATAATCCATGCGAGGTTTTCTTGCCTAACGGTGTGCTTGTCCCCAACGCTGCCATGATAGCCCAGGCGGTCCAAATCCCCTCCGGAAGCCGACGCTGTAAGTTGTGCGGTGCATACGCCAGGAAGGGTAACGCAACTAACCATGATAGCAGCAACATGCCGCTCCAGCGACGCTTTTGCATCAAACACCTGATGCCCAAAATGGCGGGGATGAGAACCACACCAAATGCAATAAGCAAGTGGATCGGATGTGGAGAACGAATCACATTTTGCTCTGTCCATTTTTTCAGAAAGGGGTCCGAGGAAAAACAATAGATATAGTAAAGTGTGAACGGCAAAGGAATGATGCCTGCTTTAATTGCAGACCATATCGATTTGCGCACGATTAGCCGCGATTTTCTCACCAATGCTCTCACCCAAATACCAACCTGATGGACAGCCAGAATCGCATAGGCGCTGACAATAGATAAAGGATGGATCAAACTTAACAATAGAAAATAAATCCCCGCTACCCAGGCTCGATTGGGCGATTTGGGTGATAAAAGATATTCGCATAAACCAAGGAGTAAAAGGGCGCGTGCAAGGATGAGATGGGGTTGCCCAAAAAAAGAGAGAAATCCAAACCATTCTGGGGAAAACCAATCGATGGGCAGGCTTCCAAAGATGCTCGTTTGTCCCAGGGCAGCCGGAATCCACCCCAATCCTCCGCCCAATGTGACCAATATTGTCGTCCAACGTCGCCAAAGTTTTTCCTTTATAAAGAGCGTGACAAATCGATAAACCGCATATACTGCCAGTGGCGTCATACTGATCCGAAATAAGTGATAAAGCGCGACCAATTGCTCATGGATCGCAGCACCCCCTGCGAGTTTCCCTAAAAGGAGGTAAGGGAGAAAAGCCAATACGCCTGATTGAGGCATGGTCGAATAGGGCGTTCGAAAAAGCCACGCGCCCTCTGATCCCAACATCATCTTGGCGATATAGGAATTCCCGTCCTCAACACCATAAACAAAACCTGTAAATCGCCATTCATCTGTCTCCGATGAAAATCCGAGCAAATACGGCACCGATGTGAATAGCGCTAACACAGCCGAATAAAGCAGGATCCAGCGAATTTCTTGTTTGCTCATTTCAGTGACGCCACCAAAGAAAAAGGAAGCTAAAGAACGCAATTATTGTAAGTGCAGCCCCCACGATAACCGACCAAGGTCTGAAATACAAATCGACGAGATGTTCACCTTGTCCTAATGAAATACTACGTAGAAGCTCATAAGAAAGCTCAATGAGGACCTGCTTGCCATCGATCGTTGCTACCCATCCAGGATAAACGACTTCACTAAGGACAAGCATCCCCTCTCCTTGGACAACCACCTGGATATGGTTAGGGCTCCAAGACAAGGATTGAACTTGTTCCCATTTCTTTCCCGTAGAATCACGCTCGACCCAGGCTCTTGGACGAATATCTCGATTCTCATAGACATAAGCTCCATCAACCTGTTTGAGAAAAATTAGCCCGTCCGCCTCTAGCGGAAATTCAGATACGACAAAACCAATATTTAATAAACCGAGTGCTTGTGTATCGATTTCATAATCCTGGGCTGCGGAGGGATCACCCAGTGGAAAAGGTGGAAGCGTAACCGAATAATCCTCCACAGGAAAGCCAATAGCGCGAGCCATATACTCCCAATATGTACGCAATTGGAGTGGATTCACTCCCTCCGCTAACTGCAGTCCATTTGCGGCAGCAATATGCTGTGGGAGGCTATAAGAAGGCGAGAAAACACGGTACTTTCCCGCTTCGGGTTCGAATTGTGCCGCGACAACTCCCTTTTCAGAGAACACATTCTCTGAGGACCGGATTTCGATCAGCGTATGATCGATCAGCATAAGATCAATAATGAGAATGACACCCCAGAGAATGGACTGGGTCAAACGGTTTTGCACTTTCCAGCGAACCACAAAGATCAACAACAATAGACTTATCGCGCCTAATCCCATGTGGATCCAGGGCTTGAATAAGGGAGTGGTATTCTGCGTAGTAATAACCCCGCCACCGATAGCAAAGATTAGCAGCAAACTACAATACCCAACAACACCCAACCTGATACGTCGGTTTGCAGTGGAATGATCTCCCAATTTGTTCAACCGATCGAATCCCATCCCGGCCAGAACGGAGAATGCCAAAAAGGTGAGGAAGATGAAACGCGCCGGAACGCGGATCATCCTCAGTCCAGGAATGATTGATAACAACCAAGGATAGAAAGGAGTATGTTCACCAAGAGCCAGCACTAAACCAACGCAGCTCACGCCAATCCAATACACCCAACGCTTACTCTGGAGAAGGGCGGCAAGCAATACCAGGCCTATCCCGATTATGCTCAATGAAGTCATCGTCTCTGGATTTCCTGCATAGCCCGGCACGACCAATCCAATTAAATCGCTAAAATTCAAAGAGCGATCGGTGAGTTCTTGAGAAGAAAGGTCAAGTCTGGTGCTTCGGAGCGTATATTCCATCAGTGGAATTGCTTGTCCAGCGATGATGCCTAGAAGGAATAATCCGAAGGCGATCACTGCAAGACACGGTCTGGAAAAATGCACTTGTCGATATATTTTCTTACGGACAAATATGATACCGCCATGTACGATTACTAATCCCCCAAGTGGCAGAGACCAGCGAGGATCAGCCAGAAAAGCCAACCCCAGGATTATTCCTGATAACGCGCTTGCTTTCATCGTCGTCCAAAAATTCGATGACAAAGATTCCACAGCCCGCCGCATTGCCCACAATGCCCATGGCGACCAACAAACAGCGCTCACCAGCCCGATGTGCCCTAATGCCAGATGTCCGATCAACTTGGGCATCCCCGAGAAGAGGATGCCAGCGATGATTGCACCCCCACGGTCCACGCCCTCCGTGCGAGCCAAATAATACATCCCCAGCCCCCCCCATCCTAAATGCAGCCAGAATATTAGATTCAGCCCGATGCTGATGGGTAAAATCAGTGTCAGCCAATTTGGCGGATACCATATCCCAAATAAGGGATCCGCAGCCAGAGGCGCCCCAGAGAGGATTTGGGGATTCCATAATGGAAAGCTTCCCCATTCCTGCCATGCAGCACGTATAAAAAAAGCATTCGGCCAATGAGAAATCAGCAAGTCGGTATATTTTGCATTGGGATGAAATGGAACATCACCCAAATGAAAGCTTAAGGGTCCAATCCAGATGGCTGAAATCCCGAAGAAAAGCAAATATTCAAGAATGGGATAAATCCTACGCCAATTCACTGTTCAGCAATCTCATAAATTGTATAGTCACCCGAATGGAATATTTTCGTTACATCCACTAACCAGTCAGGTTCTCCAAGCGACTTCTCCTCTGGGCCATAAAAGATATAACGTACGCCCAATGTTTTCATCTCTTTCAATACACCCTCGGCTGAGGACATTGAAGAGTATAGTTGTTCAATGAGTTCCTCTTTTTGCTCAGCATAGGGAGTCTCAAAAGGATGTCCATAGAGCACTCGAAGATCCACATAGGCGGGTATCCGATTTCCAGCTCGCGCTCCTGCCAGGATTAACTCACCTTTGGCTGCATTCTGTGAAAGCCAATGATACGCCTCTACCTCCTCCCTCTGCAGCACCACCGCTGGATCTCGTTTAGCTACTCCCATCAGGCCTGAACTAACTACGATTATGTTCGATGGTATTGAGAGGATCAATATCGCCATACAGAGGTACCGAAACCGCCTTTGTTGGGAGGCAGGCATCTCAAGACCACTAATCACCAAATAGACCATAGGAAAGAATAATGCCATGCTCAAACGTCTTTGAAGTCCAAATGGAACATACAACAGGGCGAAACCAAGCACAAACCAGGTGATCATTAACCTCCTATCCGAATCGCCTGTTCTCATTGTCCGAAAAATCCCAATTACAGCAAACAAGAGAATTACGCCAAAACCAAGGAGGAATTCTGGCAATGGGGGTGAAGGCGTTTGGTTTTGAGCCATCCAAATGGCTATCTGAGGATGAGAACGCGCAATCCAATAATCATATATCAACCAGGGTGCAGCCCCTGCAAGCATTGATAAAAAAGTGCGGATTCGCCTCCACTCTTCCCCTCGTCTGGGAAATATGCCAGTTTCACGCCGAGAAAGGAATATTTCCCACAACAGCCATGCAAAGATCACCACACCCAATGTGATCAATGCAAATGGCTGGATGGCTGCCAATACAAATCCATTGATGAATGTCAATCCAAGCTGCCACCATGCTGAGCGCATCTTCTCAATGTGAAGGACAACCAAAGTAAGAGTCAAAGCCGTCGCCAAAGGGAAATGCGCGTTGGCATAGGCTGATAAGAACGGGATGGACTCTGGAATCAATAAGTCTGTGGCCAGAATACCAGAAGACATACCAAGCCAACCCAAACCTGACCCGAATAAAATAAAACTAAAAGCTGCTTTACGGGATGGTATTGCATGGATGACTTTGGCTAAGAAGAGATAGGCAACGATGAACATAACAGTCGAGAAAATGACCCTTGCGAGATGATAAACCTGAATTGGTTGGAGATGAGTCCACTCGACCAAGTGTCCCAAAAATAGATAATAAACAAATACCAGGGTACCTTCACCAGGCTCTTCTGCGTATGGTAAGCGAAAAAGCCAATCCCCTTCTGAACCTTGCCTCATCTTCGCCAGGTAACTGAAACCGTCGATGGGATTCATTAAGAAACCGCTGAAAATTGTCGTTGGCTGCGCAATTCGGTCAGCAAGGATATATGGGACAAGAGTCAGAAGGGAAATCGCCAGGCTTATGGAAACTACGATGATCACTTCTCGTTTAGAAACCATAAGAGAGATTCTACGCTGTCCTCACTCGATACGCCACTCATTAAAAGATAGCCTCTTCTCATACGAATGTGCTTCTGCTGGCTTCTAGGAAAAACAATCCCCCCTAAAAAATAACTCGTTATTCTATCAAGATTTGCATCTCCCTTTCGAAGGATTCAAAGAAATATATCTGAGTTCTTGTCCAAAGGTCGAGCGTGTGCATTCCATAGAATATTGAACCTTGGACGCGCGCGGTGAGAGTTGTGGTGGTGTACCCAACCTCAACACCAAAGGGGTTATGCAACATCAGATGGAATACACCCAGGTCGACCAAACAACTTGCTTAGTTAGGTGAACAGCATCTATAATCCAGTTATGAGCCGCGCGCATAGTCTCTATCGCTTACAGAAGATTGATCTTTCACTTGATCAAAATCAAGGACAGATGGAGGAGATTCTCGCCATCCTTGGCGATGATGAGGATGTCCGACGAGCAACCCAAATGCTGGCTGAAATTGAGATCGTTCTTAAAGAAAAGCGACAAGCTGTGAAAACCTCCGAGTACGCGGTGGAAACCCAACGCGATAAAATCAATCAGACAGAGAGAACCCTTTACGGTGGTTCGGTTTCCAATCCAAAGGAGTTGCAGGATCTCCAGAAAGAAGCGGAATCTCTAAAACGCTACCTATCCGTTTTAGAAGATCATCTCCTTAATGCAATGGTGGATCTTGAACAGGTTGAACACGAATATAAAGCGAGTGATGATACTCTACATCAGATGAAACAACGACGTGAAGCAGAGCACAAGGATCTGCATAAAGAAAAGGAGCGTTTGTCAGCAGAGATCGAACGAATACAGGGCGATCGAGAAGCTGCTCTCGCTAGTGTAGGGGCAGAGGATCTCGCTCTCTATCAAAGGCTTAGAGAGAGGCTGAATGGCATTGCAGTTGCTCTAATGGAGAGTGGCAATTGTACTATTTGCGGCCTCTCTATCCATGCCTCACTTCAGCAAACGATTAAAAGCGGCAAAGACTTGGTGCAATGTAGTCAATGTAAACGTTTATTGTACGCGGGTTAAATTTCGATGCCATTTGGACTATTTGGTGCACGTTTTGATCAAGCAGAATTTCTCTTCGGCCTGTTTCTAGGTCTTCTCATTTATTGGTTGATCCATAGAACGAGACCGGTTCTTATATCAATTTTTAAGTGGGTTCGCGAACGTATAAAAACCTTCCTGGAAACATTTTCTCCTTCCTCTGAAGAACCCTACCATGTTGAACTTCAACATCGTCTCGATAATTATCATCTTGCCAATCCACTCTTTCCTCTTCGTTCGATCTTGATCCCTCCTGCAATGCTGATCCCACCTCAAGAAACGAATCCACTTGAGGATGAACCGCATGATGATCAACTCCAGAAAATCATCCCTGCCCTTCCTGATTGGAATGTGCTGGAGGCGATCTACAATACCCCAACTATGCCAATTACATATCTACTTCAATCGGAAGCGAATGTTCTTATTACCGGCGAGTTGGGTGCAGGAAAAACCACTGCTCTGGCTTATCTCGCTTTCACATGCCTTTCAGGGAAAATACAAACAAGGTCAAAACGGCTGCCCATCTTTTTACATGTCAACGAATTAGAAATCGGCTCAAAGTCCAAGGAAGATCCCCTCTCCCCCATCATCGAGGCTGTTCGGAATTCGAGTTCCGCCTCACTTGCACGATCCATTTCGCGTTTCCTTCGTCGTCATCTGCGACAAGGCGAAGTACTCCTTCTATTAGATGGTTTGGATGAGCTGCCCTCGAATGAAATCCGCTCCATTGCGGATTGGCTAAAACAAATTCATACAGAATATCCACAACATCAAATCATCGTAGCTGGTCCACCGCGGGGTTACGACGGGATCCTTAAGGCGGGGCTTTTCCCCATTTCCATTGCGCCATGGAACGAGCAGGATTTAGAGAGATATCTGGAAAAATGGACGAATGCATGGCAGGCGCATGTTCAACCTTCCCTTGCCAAAGATCGCATGGGCGAAATCGACCCTCTTCTGCTCAATGCCTGGTTAAGAGTTTCCAAGACCACATTTCAACCTCTCGAGGTGACTTTAAGAACCTGGTCATTCTATGTAGGCGACACAAAAGGCCCCACCATTTCCAACTGCTTTCAAGCATACATTCGCAGGATCCTATCCCCAAATGAACAACATGCAGCACAGGCGATTGCATTACTGTGGGTGCGCAGCAGACGATCTGTATTATCAGAAGCCTCGCTTGAGCGCCGCATTCCCTTGCAAGATCTGCTGGCTGCGAATGTGCTTCAAAAGCGGGGAAAGGGTCAGATCAATTTCTCGTATCCAGGTGTGGGGGGATTCCTGGCAGCCAATGCGCTCTCGCTTGAGAAGCCAATCAGACTTAATTTTCAGCCAAGCGAAGATTGGGAACCTGCAAGAGCTGCAATCCGCTTCTTTTCTGCCATCACTGATGCAAGCGGTTTCGCCAAGCGTTGCCTGACGAGCACCGATGATCCTCTCGCAACAGGATTATTCGTGGGCGCTTCATGGCTGCGCGATCTTGCCCCAACCACTCCATGGCGAAATCAAATCCTGGCCGGCCTGGGTCGAATCTTACAAGACGAAAAAAAGCCATATGGCTTACGGCTACGAGTACTTCATGCTTTGATCCACGCAGATGAAAAATCAGCCGCAGCCCTATTCCGTAGAATACTGGGAAGCGAAACACCTCAAAGTCAAATTTTGGGCATCTTGGGATTGGGTGGATTGAAGTTGGACGATGCGGTGGATGAATTAATAATAAAAATCCAGTCATCTGATCAGCCTACAATCCGATATGCAGCTTCCCTTGCGCTGGCAGCCATTGGCACTGTTAAAGCTTTGAGCTTTCTTGGTCAACTTCTACTCAATGGGGATGAGGCCAATCAAATTTTCGCAGCCGAAGCGCTTGGAATGCATCCAGTCGAGGGCTTTCCCATGCTTCGCGATGCTTTGGAGATGGATAGCGTACGCGTTCGACGAGCGGCAGTCTATGGATTAGGACGAACCCAAAAGAGCGAAACGATTGTGCTTCTTCAGAAAATTCAAGTAGAGGATAATCAAGCCATCGTTCGCAATGCTGCAAGCGAAGTTCTTGAAGCGAAGCTTACTCCAAAGTGGAAGCTCACGCCTCCCGCGGAGGAAATTTCCTCCCTACCATGGCTGATTGCTTTTGCAGCCGAATCGGGGTTGGGCGTCACTCCCGGCAAAGGCGCGTTAGAAATGCTCAGGCGGGTTCTTTTTGGAGGGAAAATTGAGCAGAAGATAGCTGCGATGGAAGCCATCGCCTGGTATGGCGGACCGGATCTTATCCTTGAAGTTACTCAGGCATTATCTGATGAGGAACCGAGTCTGCGTCACAGCGCTTTTGAAACCTTATGGCGACTGCAGGCTGCAGGAGTTACAGCTTCCCCTTCGAAAGAACCTGCTGAAAATATGCAAGGCGCGCCTGCTGGATGATCAACCTCAACTTGATAGCCTTTGTAAGGCATTCAGAAATTCAAGATAATCTCCTATTTCCATCCCCATGCTTTTCGTATTCTGTTTTAAAGAATAACAATCAGAGATGCATGACTCTCTTATTGAAGCATCCATTGTCGCCTGAGCAATAGAAATAAAAAGCCTGATTGAATTCAATCAGGTTGGAAATATTTACGGATTCAACTCTAAGCTGGGAAAATACCCTGAAAAATATCGCTTACAACTCCATCACCTCCAGGATTTTTTTCTGCACCTGTTCAGCGGACATATCCATGATGCATACGATCTTGTCAAGACCAGTTTCGCCAGCAACAATCTCGATCCTATTCTTGTGAACCCCCAGCACATCTGCCAAAAACTTAATGAGGGCTTTATTCGCCTTACCCTCGACCGGTGGCACGGAGACACGGATCCGTAATGTGCCGTCCGCCATGATCCCTGAGAACTCCGTCCTGCGCGCGCGAGGGGTTACCCGAATTGTTATTGCCGCACCTTGTTTTCCATCATGCAGTTTAAATCTACGCATGTGTTCTCCTGATTAAGTCACCGTAAGGAGTATCCTGGTCAAGATGAACTCAATCACTTGAATGAGGATGATTAAAACAATAGGACTAAAATCGAACATCCCTGATTGAGGCAGGAACCGTCGAATCGGCGCCAGCATCGGATTTACGATCGCATCTAATGTCCTGCGTATCGGATGGAACGGATTTAAAAAGTAGCTCACGAGAACTTGTGCGAGAACCACGAAAGATAATATATTGGCGGTAATGTGAAGCGCAGAAATCAAGCCAACTACCAACAGACACCTCCTCTTGAGTAACTCATTATCCCATAAGTAATCATCGCGGAAAAGACTTTTAATTTGCTTTTCTATCACTTGAAAGATTTTCTGTTTTCACAATTGTTGCATCGATCGGATGGCGATAACCCCCCAGAGAATGAATTTGATCCAAGAAAAGAACCATCCTCGGATATGACCAAGAGGCGCAGATCTGTATCTCATAACATATATTCTTATCTTACTTGAAAATCGCACAAAGTAAGATCTCAAATTCCCATGATGAATAACCTTCATCCATGCTCGCGAGGCCCGAAGATTGCCCTCCCGATGCGGACCATGGTCGATCCCTCTTCAATCGCCACTTCAAAATCATCCGTCATTCCCATTGAAAGTTCTTGCCAATACCCGGGTACCTTTTCTTCCAGAAAATCTCGCAATGTACGTAAGGTTAGGAATACGGATCGGAGAATCTTCTCATCCTGTGTCCAGGGCGCCATGGTCATCAAACCACAAACACGCAAATGTTTACACGCAATAATCTCTTTGAAGGGTGTAAGATTTTTTTCCCACGAGGATCGATCGGTCAGATGCCAGCCCTCTTTGGTCCCCTCGCCAGATACATTGCATTCAAGCAAAACAGGCAGATGTACCCCCGCCTCTCCAGCAAAATCATTCAGGTATCGCGCAATTTTCATACGGTCCACTGAGTGAACAAAAGAGAAATTCGGGGCGACATCCCGCGC
Source organism: uncultured Anaerolineaceae bacterium (assembly GCA_964353875.1). Lineage (GTDB taxonomy): Bacteria > Chloroflexota > Anaerolineae > Anaerolineales > E44-bin32 > MGNI01. The sequence goes on from CAYGXU010000015.1 coordinate 19,021, forward strand.
TTTTCTGCTTTGAATATGTCCGATCATATGCCAGCGAATACCTCCTAATGAAGCCAATTCCTGCTGCTTTGGCAAGGCTTCATAAACACGGCTTTCTCCGAAATCACGAAGACCTTGGTGGTAGGCCGCACGAATCTTATCAAGATTCTGGGATTTACTCACTGCAACCAATTTCACTTCAGATGGATCGCGTCCAACTCGGGAGGCTGAATCCTCGATGCGAGCAAAAACACGTTCGATGTTTTGTGCGATATCAATATCCATAAATCGTGTATCCCCATTCACCGGTCAAGTGTTAGTAATGCTGCAAAACGACCAGTCCTCCCCCTCTCACCACGATGAGAATACCAATCCTCCAGGTTCATCGCGGTGCAAATCTGCGCCACTTCAATCTGATGTACTCCTGAATTAATAAGCATATCGCGACTGCAGGACCAAAGATCAAAATGGCATCGATCATCATTCCAATGTAAATACTTTTCAATAAAAGTCCCAAGGGTAGCCCGTAACCTCGCTGCAACCTCGCTCCCTATTGGATAACAGTCGACGCAAATCGAGGGTCCCACAGCTGCAATCAGATCATCCGATTTTGATCCGTATCTTTCAGCAAGCGCTTCAACCGCAATGACGGGCGCCTTTTTGCCCAGTCCTTGCCAACCAGCATGAATAAGGGCGATCACATGCCGCTTGGGATCGTATAGCATGATGGGAACACAATCTGCAAATCGCATGAGGAGTGTCACTTCTGGTGAATGAGTGATAAGGATATCAGCCTGGACGGGTTCGGCATTTCCACGCGGGGAATGAGCGACATGCACCCTGGCGGAATGAACTTGCCAGACATCGTGTTTCGAGTCCGGCTCTCTCCCGAACGCCTTAAAGATGCGATTGAGATTCTCTTCCACATGCACAGATTCATCACCAACTGTCCCACCCACATTGAGAGATTGCCAGGGTTCTGGGCTGACACCTCCCCGCCTCGTTATCATCCCATGCAGAAGAGGGTGATGAAGGAAACAATCGAATTGATAGATGCGCAGGGAATTAATTTGCCGAAAGGGCATGAGATGAGTGTACCACTTCAGCAAGTGGTTGGCGAGATTCAGGGCACTGGCTTGCCTTTGCTGCCCTTTACTCTAGCCAATTTGGCGGCAAGTAACGCACGGGTCTCTTCCATCGACTCCTCTAGGTAAGGAAAAGCAAACCATACATTCATGACTCCAAATAGCCCTCCTGTAATTAAACGAAGGAGGGGTGAGCTTTCTCTCCTTGCAAAGATGGCGATGGGAAATGAGGCGAGTAACTGAGTGCCCCCATCCAAGGCCATCGGAAGAATACCGAGTAGAAACCAGATTTTCATTGGCAATGGTCGGGCGCGTTTGCGAAAGATTCCAAAAACCAACCCGGCGAGCAACATGCCTCCATAGATTCCGGTGTCACGCTGACAGAGGGCAACTTTGTACCCTAATTGCTCATTTCCGATAAATTCCCGGCCCGCACGCAGATCGTTGGGATCCAATCCTGTAGCTTCCTCGTAGGATTGAAGGGATAGCCCAGCAGCTTCGCTCGGATAGGCATATTGTTCGCCGAATAAAAACCATGAGCGATAAGCTAACTGATGACACATGGGCGAATAGATTTTATGGATCAGATTTGCGGGTCCGTTTGCACCTGCTTTCATGAAGATCGGCGCCGAAAAAGGTATGCCTACATAAAGAAACACAAAAAAGTTAATGATGGCCAGCCAATGCCGAGCAAAGTAAAAAACCATTCGATTGAGCAAAATGGCCATCGCCCTTTGCCAGCCTGTGGATTGTTCAATCTCAGACGAACCTTGAGATGCTGCAGAAAGAGCAATTTGCAATTCTTGTAAGCTTATCGGAGCTTTTAAAGTATAGGGGCCGATTTCAATAACTGGAATCTTTTCAACATACTTTTTTAATAATGCCGGATCCGACTCAATATTAATCTCATTTAAAGTATGAGGGATTTGCGGTTCTAATGTCTTCAAATCTTGGCGAGCCTGGTCACATAATGTACACCCTTCTCGCGAGTAAAGAATAACCCTGATCATCCTATATCGCCCAACAAATGTTTAATTTTCATAGCCTACCGATCCGAATTTTGGCATATCATCATAGATTTAGCCACCCTGCTAAGATCGCTTCTTACAGGCATTTCGTTATAAACCAAAATCAATGAAAAATCCGAATTGCGCCAGATGTTCGAGTGTCCCGGTAAAAAGCATCACTCCCAGGGTGACGAGCACGACGCCGGTCGCGATAGAGATCCAACGGATCACCTTTGCATAACGTCCCAATAATTCTGCCACACGACCAATGCCTAATGCTGCCAATAAGAATGGCAGCGCCAATCCCAGAGAATATGCACTCAACAAGATCACTCCTAATTCCAGGTCCGCTCCTTTTAAAGCCAAGGTGAGGATTGAACCCAACACAGGACCTACGCACGGCGTCCACCCGGCGGAAAAGAATATCCCCATCAAAAAAGAGGAAAGGTAACCCAGGCTTGGATTGGGTTGTATCTGACGACGAGTATCGTAGTTTAGGAATGGGATATTCATCACCCCCATTGTGTGCAATCCAAAAATGATGACCGCAATACCACCAATCCGAGTCAACCAGATGCGCAGATTGTATTGAATACCACCGAGTAGTGATGCTGCTGCGCCCAATGTGATGAAGACGAAGCTAAATCCGATCACGAATACGAGACCATGGGTAAAAGCCATCTTACGATTGCTAACCACCTCCCCTTTCGCCGTGATCGATCGCCCTCCTAAATAGCCAATATATGCGGGGACCAATGCAAGCACACAAGGAGATAAGAACGATGCCAAGCCTGCTAGAAAAGCGATGCCAATGGTCACATCACTCGAGTTCATCCAACCTCCCCAAAAAAACAAATATAACAAGTTCTATCTTTATTATGGCGGAATGATCAATAATAAAACCTATTTTACCTCTTTGGAAACATCAATCCGTGAAAAATTTACAGGATGATTTTATTGCGGGGTAAGTATACCGCTTACGGATGAGATGAACCTTAAACTCGAGAAAGCCGGTTTCTAATGACTTGTGGAGATGATCCGGCTTCTATTTCAAGCGATAGCCTCGTAAGCGAAGGCTATTCGTCACGACAAATACAGAACTAAAAGACATGGCTCCCGCCGCCAGCATGGGATTCAAGTAACCCAGTGCGGCTGCAGGGATCAATAGGACGTTATAGATGAATGCCCAAAAAAGATTCTGCTTGATTGTACGTAAGGTCCCCCGCGACAGTTTGATCGCATTCACCACACTCATCAAATCGCCACTGATCAATGTGACCGGCGCTGCTGCAATGGCAACATCTGTACCGGTGCCAATGGCGATGCCGACATCCGCTTGAGCTAAGGCCGGGGCATCATTGATCCCATCTCCCACCATTGCGACTACCTTGCCATCTGCTTGGAGCGTCTTTGCTTGTGAAGCCTTTTCACCAGGCAAAACTTCCGCCAGAACAAGCGATTGACCTTGATCATCGACAACTTGTATGCCAACTTGCCTGGCGATGGCCTCCGCGGTCTGGCGATTGTCCCCAGTGATCATCAGCACTTCCAGCCCCATATGTTGAAGCGCCCTAATCGCTTCTTCTGAATTATCCTTGGCTGTGTCGGCAATACCAATAAGACCAGCAATTACTCCATCGACGGCAATGAGCGCTGCTGTTTTGGCTTGGGATTGAAGGGCGTCAATTCTTGGTTTAAAGCCATCCAGGGATAAGCCTTCACTGCTGATGAAACCTGGCGATCCGACAAGAATAGAATGACCATTGACCTTTGCCTGGACACCCTTCCCCGCGATGGCAGTGAATTGCTCAGGCGCTTGAAGTGTCAGCCCGCGTCTGCCTGCTTCCGCAACGATCGCCTCACCCAGGGGATGTTCTGAACCACTCTCGGCACTGGCCGCTAAGAAGAATAAGTCTTCCTGCGTGCCTTGCCAATCGCCCAGAATGAAATCCGTCACTTGAGGCTGACCGCGGGTGATGGTCCCAGTCTTATCGAGGATAACCGTGGTAATCCTTCCCGCACGCTCCAATGCCCCACCAGACTTGAAGAGGATGCCCATTCTTGCCCCTCTCCCGGTCCCCACCATGACTGCAGTCGGCGTCGCTAATCCCATCGCACATGGACAGGCAATGACCAAGACCGCGACCGTATTGATTAATGCCTTTGTGAAGTCCGCATTCGTACCAAGTAAGCGAGGAGCAAGGAAGTACCAACCAAGGAAAGTCATCAAGGCGATCACAATCACCGCTGGAACAAAGACCGAAGAGACTCGATCGGCAAGCGTTTGGATTGGGGCTTTGCTCCCTTGAGCCTCCTCTACCAGGCGTATGATCTGGGCCAGCACTGTCTCCTGACCTACTTTGGTAGCCTCAATACGAAGTAAACCCATTTTATTGAGCGTCGCTCCAACAACTTCATCCCCCGCACCTTTTTCACGGGGCATGGACTCTCCAGTCAACATTGATTCGTCCACCGAGGATCGACCATCAATGACAAATCCATCCACAGGAATCTTCTCTCCCGGGCGCACAATAACCACATCTCCAATGCGTACTTCATCAATGGAGACATCCTTCTCCTGACCTTCCCGGACAACGCGCGCCGTCTTCGCTCCCAGGCTCATCAACTTCCGAATCGCTTCGCTCGTCCGTCCGCGAGCGCGTGCTTCTAAGAACTTTCCCAGGACAATGAGTGTGATGATCACCGCCGCGGTTTCAAAATAGAGATGACCTTCAATCCATCCGAAAAGAATCGGCAGAGAATAGAAGTATGCCGCGGATGATCCCATCGCAATGAGCACATCCATATTGGCAGAGCGATTCTTTAGAGCCTTATAAGCGCCAATGTAGTATTGTCTGCCCACGTAGAATTGCACAGGAGTCGCCAGAAGGAATATCAGCCAGCTATACCACGAAGCGTGAGCCAGTACATGCGGGATCACGCTCAAGTCACGCAGCATGGACAAAGTGAACAATGGCAGTGTGAAGATCAGGCCAACAATCAATAAGTGTTTTTGACGATTAATCTCCGCCTGCCTCGCTTGCCTCTCGACATCTTCTGTTTCGCCGGTCGCATCCAAGGCTTCAAATCCTGAGGAAAGGACCTTATGTCGAATCTCCCCAGAACTGATGATTGTTGGAATGAAGCGAACCTTTGCGCGTTCTGTTATCAGGTTCACATTCGCTTCTAGCACGCCTTCAAGACCCAGCAACAGCTTTTCAAGGCGTCGCACATCATTGTCATCACCCAGACGCGATACAATAAAGCTCGCCTCACCGATGGCCACATCATAGCCAGCATGCCTTATTTTGGCGACGATCTGCTCCTGGTTCACTTTGTCAGGGTCATACTCGACGCTTGCTCGTTCGGTTGATAAATTGACATTCGCGCCTGCCACGCCTTCCAGCTTTTTCAAGTTTCGCTCGATCGTGGCGACGCAATTAGCGCAAGTCATTCCCGTAATAGGAAGAGTGACATGCCTGTTTACTTCTGACACGGTAAACTCCTCCGCCTGATGCTATCACCCGGCTGGTGGATAATTAATCTCCGATAATAGTTCTTTAATCTGCTGCTCACTAGCAGGCGCTTGAAATTCGATGCTGACTTCTTTGTTGACCTGAGACGCATCAACTTGAATCACCCCAGCCAATTTCTCTAGTTCAGTCTTGATCGTATGCACACAATGACCACAGGATATGTTCGGTATGAAATAGGTTATTTTTGCCATGGGATACTCACCTTATTGTTATTGTCCTATGCCTTTGAGGCCAATTCATAGAGTTCAGCGATTTCTTTTAAAAGGCGATGGCGTTCTTCTTGATCCTCGCCTTGAACAGCTTTAGCGAGACAGATGTTGAGACGATTGCTTAGCAATTCCAAGCGGATCTTATTCATTGCAGCTTGAACTGCATGGATTTGGTGGATCATATCTATGCAATCGGCTCCATTCTCCGCCATACGCTCGATCCCTCGTACATGTCCTTCGATAGTTCTCAACCGGCTTTCGATATCCGTCATTGCCTTTACCTGCCTAACCCCTGCCCTAGGGGAGGGGGTAATAATAATACATATTATACCTTATTAGTCTTGTTGTCAATATTGGACTCGAGGACAGGGAAAATGCAAGCATGAATAAACGGAGTCAGAAATGGCTGCGTCTAATCGAATTATTCCTTTTCATCCGGCGGTTAGCAATACATCAGACGCTGGCTTGCTTGGCGCGTTCTTCCTCCGCCCGCAGCTTGAGCTGATCACGGAGTACCTTGATGTCTCTTGGCACAAAATGGGCAGCGAAGCCCAAGATGATCGCTCCGCAAATCCATGCTGAAACGCAAATGGCCAGGATCGCGGTCTCCAACGAGGATTTCTCAGCGATGATCCCGGCCAGAAGTGGCGCTAGAGCAGCGCCGCCATTCTCAATAAAATATTGAATCGCCAACGCCGTGCTGCGCACCTCTGGCAGGGTGATATCGTAAACGGTGGAAATGACATTGGCCGACGCGATCGGCATGAACAAGGCTGTGAGGCTGAGCCAAACGAGGAACAACCCCTGATTTGCTATTGGCACATTGATCGCAAGTAAAAGGAAAATCGCTCCCAAAATGACGCCCACAGAAGAGGTGATTAATCTGCCGCGTGGTGTTCGTTTGAACATAAAGTCGCCAACCGCACCTCCGACGAAATAGCCCAATGCCAGCACGATGATCGCAATCATCATCGTCTGTAGGATACTGGTTTCATCATACTGGCGTTCCGTTTCTAAATAGCGGAAAAACCAGTAGGTGATGACATTCCAAGGAAAAACTCCAACAAATCCCTGGGCAAAAAGCAGAGGGATGGTCTTCTTCTTGAAAAGCTGCAATACAATTTTCTTGTCGAAGCGATAAATTCCCATTTTTTCTAATTCCGCCAGCTCTGGCTCGCTCCCCCCGCGAGGAACTTCCCGCACCCCTACAAAGATCGCTAAAGCTAAAACCACGCCTAATGAGCCAGTAATGTAGAATACCCCTCGCCAACCCACAACCCCTCCCAGGAGCGTAGCCATTAACAGACCCAGCATATATCCCAAGGGCTGTGCTAATTGCAGCAATCCATAGATCTTACCGCGCACCGCAGGACCAAAGTAATCGGAGATTAAACTATAGAGTCCAGGATAGCTGGAATCATCGATCCCGGTTGATGCTCGACTAGCGAGAAAACTAGAATAACTCGGGGCGATAGCGCTTATCCAGGTTGTTGATCCCCAGATGAAGGAAGCTAAAGCAAGTAATTTAGCGCGCGCAAAGCGATCGTATAAATACCCCCAAAGTGGGTACATGATGGCGCTGACCAAGAGTGCTCCCGTAAAAACCGCCCCCATTTGAGCTTCTTTAATACCGAAAGTCTCCATGATGGGGGTTGTGAGTGGTCCGATCAACAACCGATCCGATTGGTGAAGCAGAATGAAAAAGAAAAAGATAACCACAACCGACCAGCGATATCGTTTTACAACTCTTGTCCGTTCCATGGCTTTTATATCCTTTTCATTTGAGATGGGAATTGATGTCCTGCTTCCGCACCAGGGTCCTCAGAAAGCAATTGAATCGCATGCGGGAGGACCGGAAGGACGATTTCCAGATTCTCCTTGGCGGCTCTAGGGTTACCAGGTAAATTAATGATCAGTGTTTTGTCGCGAATACCAGCAACTGCCCTTGAAAGCATGGCGTGTGGAGTGATCCTCAGGCTGGCACTGCGCATCGCCTCCGCTATCCCAGGTGCATATCGATCAACTACCGCGCATGTGGCTTCAGGAGCACAATCACGAGGGGAAAAGCCCGTCCCCCCGGCTGTCAGGATGACATCGATTTCTCCAGAGTCAGACCACTCGCACAATACTTTTTCGATCCCTTTCTGATCATCAGAAATAACGCACGATTTGACGAGATTCCATCCATGCAAATTAATCATCTTGATGAGAACTGGTCCTGTTCGGTCCTCACGATCCCCCCTTGAGCAACGATCAGAAATGGTGAGCACGGCTATTCTCATGTGAGCATCTTTCCAAGGATATACATATCCATGACCTCGCACCCGAGTCTCTCATAGAATTGGATTGCTTCTTCGTTCTGTCTGGTTACCAGGAGGTAGTATTTATAACAACCTTTGGCTCGTAATCGATCTTCAAGTCCCTCCATCAGAGCCCTTCCTATTCCTCTGCCCCGATGCTCTGTAGCCACTGCCAGGTGATAGACTATTCCCCTACGACCGTCATACCCGCCCAACACAGCGGCAATGATCTGACCCTCCTCTTCTGCGACCAGGAAAAGGTCTGGATCACGCTCTATCTTATGTTGAATCCCCTCAGCGCTATCCGAGGGGGATAACTGTACGCCTGGTCCCGAATTCGACCAAAGTTCGCGCACCGCTTGAAAATCACATTCAAAGGAGAACGATCGGATTTTCATCTTCGTTTTTTATTAGATGATTTCTTTTTGGAATGCAAATGCTCAGCTTTTCTCTGGGACTAACGGCGCCACTTATCTGACGTATTCTTTATGGGTTTTGGCCACTGCCTTTCCTGCACCATCCTAAGGCATTTGATCTATCCTCTACCCATAACTCCCTTTTATTGGCGAGAAAAGTACCCTTGATTGATATCGAGTATAAGCGATTTTTGTCCGGTCTTCAAATGGATGGCCTGCTTGAATCATAGGGAAAATAATCCCACGAACCAACGCGTAATGATGGATCCTAAAGGTACCTCGATGGACGGCCTTGAAAGATCGGGACAATTCTCCAACAATGGTGAGATCAATGAGTATCTAAAATGAAACCCTTTCAAAGAAAGAAAAACCCGCTCGCCGTAGGATGGTTGACCGGGCCGGATTGATGCGCTGCTTTCAATAATTCGTTGATACTGGATTGACCAGCCATGTGATGTTCGTCATTAGCAATCTCTAACTTGTTTTCTCTCCTGGGAGATTTTCTCGAATGACCTTCATGAGTTGATCAGGAGTATAGGGTTTTAGAAGAAAGGCATTCGCCCCTGATGCCATGCATTTTTCTTCTAGATCCATTCCGGAAGTCATCACCACGTGAATATCAGCAAGTTCCGGAGTTTGGCGAAGATCAATAAGAACTTTGATACCATCCGCATCCGATAAGAAGACATCCATGAGGATTAAATCCGGATTTTCTGAATGTGCTACCTCCGGCAAATCCCTTCCACGAGCAATGTTAACGACTTCATACCCATCCATCTCGAATAGGATTCTTAACAAAGAAGTTACCGTTCGATCATCATCTACAATCATCACCTTCGGCATCTACACGATCCTTCTATCAGGTATTGGTAATATCCGCCATTTTAGCCTTTTTTTAATCTTTTCGCTGGTATCGCGGCATTCTTATTTTGGTTGGCTATCCTCTTCACGCCTTTCGAATCGGAACGGTCCTTCGTAGCACTTGAACGCTTGCGTGGCTTGTCATGAAGTGCTGCTTTAAGCACATCATCTACTGTATCAGCAAAGACAAACTTCATTTGTTTTCGGATTTCTTCCGGTACATCCTCGAGATCGACTTCATTACGCTTCGGCAGGATCACCTTTCTAAGGTCATACCGATGTGCGGCCAGTACCTTCTCTTTGACTCCCCCAATTGGTAAAACCTTTCCTCGCAATGTAATCTCACCCGTCATGCCCACATCGCTGCGAACAGGCCGACCTGTGGCCAATGAGACAAGGGTCACTGCCATCGTCACGCCTGCCGATGGACCGTCCTTCGGTTGCGCGCCTGCAGGGATATGCAAATGGATATCATGCGTCCGCCAGAAATCGGTATCGATTCCAAGTTTATCGGATACTGAGCGCACATAGGATAGCGCAGCCCTGGCAGATTCTTTCATCACATCCCCCAAGGAACCCGTAAGCTGGAGATCCCTGTTCCCCTCCATCGCGGTAGCTTCGATAAATAGTACTTCCCCGCCTGTCGGTGTCCATGCCAAGCCAGCTGCCACTCCGGGCAAAGAGGTTCGCTCTTTAATTTCATCCATTCCAATGAATTTGGGTTTTCCCAGGTATTCCGACAACGATTCTGGGGTGATCTTGATATCTTCCAGCTTCCCTTCGGCGATTTCTGTGGCAGCTTTTCGACATACACGTCCGATCTCACGTTCGAGATTACGTACTCCAGCTTCTCTCGTGTAATTACGGATAATTTGTAAAAGCGCCTCATCAGAGAACTCTACTTCGCCTACCCGAAGCCCATTCTCTCTAATCTGCCTGGGCATGAGATAATCCTTGGCAATCGAAAGCTTTTCCCCCTCGGTATAACCTGAGAGCCGGATGACTTCCATCCGATCAAGCAATGGAGCAGGGATGGTCTCAATCCAGTTGGCGGTGGTGATAAACATGACCTGAGAAACATCAAATGCCACTTCGATATAGTGATCGCGGAACTCCCGATTCTGTTCCGGATCCAGTAATTCTAAAAGAGCGGAGGCAGGATCTCCACGGTAATCGCGTCCGAGCTTATCCACCTCATCCAGCATGAAGACTGGGGTCTTTGATTCTATCCGTCGCAAGGACTGCAAAATTCGGCCTGGCATGGCGCCAATGTACGTCCTTCGATGACCACGGATCTCCGCTTCATCGTGCATCCCACCCAGTGAAATACGAATGAACTTGCGCCCCATTGCTCTGGCAATGGATCGGCCAAGGGAGGTTTTTCCAACGCCGGGTGGACCGATAAAGCAAAGGATGACCCCTTCCCTCTCTCTTCTAATCTCGTCCACGGGCAGTTGCTGCAACTCATCACGACGCTCGAGCCTCAATTTACGCACAGCCAGATATTCGAGGATTCGTTCTTTAACATCTTTCAGGCCATAATGATCCTCATCAAGCACTTCACGAGCGTGACTGAGGTCGAGGTTATCCTCTGTAAACTTGGACCATGGAAGAGAGACCAGCCAATCCAAATAAGTTCGGATAACGCCATATTCTGCCGCCGCGGAGGGCAATTTCGCCATACGGTCTAGCTCTCGTCGAGCCTGCTTCTCTGCTTCTTCTGGCATTCCAGCGGAATCGATCCGTCTCTTGAATTCTTCCACTTCCGCAGCTTGTTCATCACTCTCACCCAACTCGCGTTGAATGGCCTTTAATTGTTCACGCAGGAAGTATTCACGCTGAACTTTCTCTATTTCTGAACGCGCCTTTTGCTGGATCTGCTGCCCCAGGGAAAGTACTTCAATCTCCCTGCTCAACATGGTATTCAATCGCTTTAGCTTCTCGATGGCAGAGTTTTCCTCTAAGATGGACTGTGCATCCTGCAGGTCCATCCGTTGGAAATTAGCGATAGAATAAGCTACGTGCAGAGGATCTTCCAGGTTAAGCACACTGGCAACAATCTCAGGCGGCAGGGATGTCGCCAATTCAGTGATCTTTTGGAATTGATCTCTCGCAGCCCGAACTTGCGCTTCAATCTCGACTCCTTCTTCAACTGCCTCTGGTCGAAAAGCAATCTTTGCCTTTAGGAATGGCTCCAAACTTACAAACTCGCCGAGTTCGAAGCGTGCCAATCCCTGAACAATTAAACGGATGGTGCCGTCTGGTGCTCTGAAGAGCCTTTGAACGGCCGCCAGGGTGCCGAATGAATACAGATCCTCGGGACCAGGTGTTTCTTGTTCTGGTTTCTTTGAAGCCACCAGGCCAATCATACGCGTTCCTGCCACTGCATCATCAACTAGTTTAATGGAGCGTGGCTGACCGATGGTTAAGGGAACCGCGGTATGGGGGTAAACAACCACTCCTCGTAGAGGAAGGATGGGTAATTGCTCGGGCATATCTGAGACTTGTTTTGTTGAAAGCACATCAGAACCGGCATCACTTTGATCTTGAATGAATATTGTGGATGCCCCGGTCTTGCCTTCCTCATCGGAAAAAAGGTAGTGAAGATATTCATCCTTAAACATTTTTGTGTTTCACTCTCGTCTGTCTCGCATCAGAAATCTGGTTTAGTCTTCTTCGGTACGAACAGCATCACCAACAGAAATCTGTTTTGAACCCATTTCCGGCAAAATTACGCGTAAAAAACCATCACTGTAAGTCGCTTCGATGTTTTCTGTATCGATACGATTAGGTAATTTGATTTCGGTTAGAAATTCACCATATGCGATTTCCATTTGGTGATAGGCTTTGGGCACACCTCGATCCGACCTGATGCCGCGAATGGAAAGCAAGCCCTTATCATATATCGCGGAGATATCCGCCCCCCGCATACCTGCAATCTCTACAACCACTACAAATTCCTTCTCTGTTTCGTATACATCCGTCGGAGGGCGCCATTGAGGAGATCGTCTTTGAAGACGCCAGCCAAATGTTCGCACAGTTTCTCCAGGCCAGACATCATCTTCATTTGAGCATCGTACTTGCCGATCCTTTTGAATAATTTCAATTTCAGCCATGGTACCTCGATCATGAGATGAAAATTATCGTTTGAACCATTCTACCACAGGGAACATTCGATCCCTCGACCACCGGATTGACCATCAATCAGAGCAGGGCATTAACCGAATCCATTCGGACAGATTTCCGATAAAACGAATGGTATTCATAGTTCCAGACCGATCGATCATGCTTCAATCCTAAGAACTCAAGCAGTATATGCTGTAACTTAGGTAAACCATAATTGCTTCTCGTTAAAAAAAGATTAACAAATCGCTTAGAATTCAATGAGATTGCCAGAGGACTGCCTTCGTGCGAGGAAACATTTAAATTTGTTGGGATCATTTAGCCGAACTGTTAATGTCGAAAGCATTTGTTCCTTTAGAGTGCGATCTCCAAAAAATCTTCCGCTAACTGTACTTGACCTTTAAACGTCTCCATGGCTTGTTTGACTAGGCTATGCAGATTGACATTGAGCAATGGATAATGGATCAGAAGCAATTTATCTACATTTGCTTCGCGAGCGACCGAACCCGCCTGGGAGGCAGAAGAATGACCTGCTCCTGCTCCTGTCGCTTCGTGAATCAACACATTCGCACCCGATGCCATCCGAACAACTGAAGGGCAAGGTTCAGTATCACACGAATATACAACCACTCGCTTACGTTCGGTACTTTCCATGCGTAACCCAATGGTGGGTATGAGGTGCCTCACGGGGGAGGAGAAAATGCGGAATTCATCCGTAGAAAGGACTTCAACGAACTCGCGCTCGGGAAGCCGATGAAAAGCCACTGGAAAGAATTCCGGCCATTTGTCCCAGTGATATAAGGCCATTACATCTTCAACCCTTTCCAGACAATGATGCAAACCGTAAATCCGTAACGGCCGCTTGCGGCCACTGAGCCACATATTCATCAGAAGTAAGGGGACGCCTGATACATGGTCTGGATGAAAGTGGGTTAGTATCAAATCTGTAATTTCCCCTATTTCAATACCGATGCGATTGAGGCGGACATTGGGAGAACTGACACAATCGATTAATACGATACTGCTTTTCCCTATGAGCGCCATATGTGTATTCTCATGGTTTATATCAGGTATGGCGTTGGATGTCCCAAGCAAGATTAAACATGCCATTGAACTTCATCCAGTAAGCATAAGGAGAGCGATTCTCGGCGTAAGATAGGCTTCAATCATTGCTGCCCCAATAAGCAACGGTAATACAATTCCAATGCATATTCGCGCCCATTCTGCAAAAGCGGTTAATAAATTTTCACCCAAGCTATTTGCATTGGGAGGACTCATCAATGACATTCCAAGCTGAAGAATTGCGCCACCTGCCAAGAGAGCTGCCGGCACCTCCAATATTGCATGAGGGGCAACCAGAGCGATGAGAAAACGAGCTACTTCTTGATTCGCCAGACTCAAATTCCCAGCGATATAACCAGTAAGAGCAATTGGAATCATTAGGAGTAATTCGCCTAGCACTCCCAGACTAAACAATCCCAAGACAGTTGCCAGCGCTATCGCGCGGGAATTTGTTATCAAAATCCACAACCAGCCATGAGTGCTCATAAAGCCCATCTGTTCAAACTCTTCCGCCATAAATTCATCAATCTGATCCAGCTGAAGGACATCCGCAGGTAAAGTAAATTGTCTCGAGAGACCAAAGCCAATGAAATAGGCCGCTAAAAGTGCCAATAAAGTGAGCAAAAAGGCGCCTCTAGCGCGTCTTAGAGAGAAGGTGAACAGGTCTCGGTACCACTCGCCGATATTCTTCGCACCATGGAGGAAGGCTTTCCTGAAATGAGAAAATGCCCAACGGAAGTTGAGCACATCGATTTCGCGTCCCAGTAAATTTTCCCGATTAAAAAGGTGTAATCCCATTCTGCCTAATACGACTGCCAATAAAAGCAAGGCGAAGACGATCAGCCATAATACAGAATATCTCCCCCAAAACATGATCATGCTCTCGCCAATGATGAGTTGCGACATGGGTAAAATGACAAAAGATGCCAGAAGATTGGCTGCCCGAACTGAGGTTGTCTGGGAGGAGATGACAACAGCACCACTCACCATGACAATCGCTTGAGCCAGAGTCAGTAAAAGCACCTGAATTAAGAGCTGAGTAGGCGGAAACCAATTTAAACGAAAATAGAGCCCACCAAGATATACGAAAATACCCAGAAAGGCCGCCGAGATCGGAAGGAGAAGAGAAGCCAGCATCTTGCCGAAATAAAGCTCGCCATCTGTCAGAGGTGTTGATAATAGGGGCTCTAACGACAATCGCTCTCGTTCTCCAGCAAAACTCTCCAAAGCGATCACCAATGAAATCGAAATGGGAAAGAAACCAACAACCATGAGCAAGAAGGGGATGAGACGATCAGCAATGATATTGGCACCATATTTTTCAACAAAACCCACCGCTTGCTGCGCCGTAAAATTCATTAATAGAGGGAAAAATAGGGTCAAAAGAAGGATAGGGCTAAGAATACGCCAATCTCGCAATTGATCACGAATTTCGCGCTGTGCAACAACCCAAGTCCCAGGTAAATTAGTTGAGATTCGCGAGATAAGCGTGAGCTTCATTCTGAATCCCAGTCCTCGATACGCTCCCGTACCGCATTTAAATAGACATCTTCCAAACTTCGACCAACTTCAGAGAGAGTCACCACTTGATAACCCGCCGTCGTGAGACTGTGCAGAACATGCGGATTCACCTCTTTTGGTTTGGCAACCGCATATTGGATCCAATTTGTCCCGTATTTAATTGAAGAAACGCCTTCCGGCAACACCGGTTTTAGGCCATTTAATGGCTCGGCAAGTACGATCCTCATCACCGGGTTTCCAAGAAATCTCATTTTCAGATCTTCTGACGAGCCCATCGCTACGATTTTACCTTTTCGGATAATCGCAATTCGGTCTGCAAGCGTATCGGCCTCATTGAGATTATGGCTGCATACAATAATTGCGCGATTTGAAGTTCGAAGTCCCAGGATACTCTCACGGACGAGCCTTGCGCTGGCTGGATCCATAGCGGAAGTGGGCTCATCGAGAAGAAGGATAGGTGGATCATGCAGTAAGGTTCGAGCCAACGCCAGTTTCTGACGCATACCCTTAGAAAATTCACCCAATCGCCGGTTACGATCTTCCTGCAACTCCAATTGATCCAGCAGCAAATCAATTCGCTTCCGTATCTGATTTGAAGTCAACCCATATGTTCGTCCGAAAAATGCCAAGTACTCATCAGCATGCATTCGAGTGTACAGGCCATGATGTTCAGTAAGCATCCCAATCGAATTTCGCACTTCGTGGGGATTTCTGACAACATCATAACCTGCAATGCGCGCCCAGCCTCGAGTTGGTTTTAAGATCGATGCCAACATGCGGATAGTTGTCGTCTTCCCGGCGCCATTAGGGCCAAGCAGCGCCAAGACTTCGCCGGCCTGAATGCCTATAGTGACTCCATCCACTGCTTGGAAGTCGTCAAAGGATTTGCTTAAATCTTGAGTCTCAATCAATACCGTCATCCTATTTAGCGGATTATAGCAGGATGGTCAAACGACCACAATCAGACATCATCCTTGAAGAACATTATAGGCCGGCTTTGGGCCGGCCTGCGAAAATTGTACGTAAATGATGTCTTCCCTGTTCATTCCTCTGTGACTTCCTCATTTACGACTTCCGCCTTCTTTCGATGCCGAAGGAAAAGCACAAGAGCACTGACGATAGCCACAAGGAGCATTAACATCTGGTTGAAATTAATCCCCAAAAGAGGGACAAAATCCAAACGAATAAACTCAAGCATGAAGCGGCCAATTGGATAAGTGATCAGGTATATAACGAACAAATCACCGGTCTTTAAACGATTAGCAAATTTACGCCAAATCCAAATAAGGAAGGCGAGGTTTAATAAATTCCAAATAGACTCGTATAGAAACAATGGATGGAAGTGATCGAAATTTAAATAGGGTTCCATACGATTCTCAGGTCGAATGTAAATGCCCCACGGTAGATCGGTTGGCGGGCCATAGAGTTCTTGATTGATGAAGTTTCCCCACCGTCCAATCCCCTGAGCAAGGGCAACCCCAGGTGCAGCCGCGTCAAGCAGTGTAAAAAGGTTTAATTGTCGCCGCTTTGCGAAAATATAAAGCCCCAATACTCCCCCAGCGATTGCCCCGGGCATCCCTAACCCACCTCTCCAAGTAGTGAGAATATCCAGGGGATGAGTTAGGTAATACATTGTGTCAATCCCTGCATCCAGGAGTGTTTTCGAAGGAGTCAAGATATGGTAAATTCGAGCCCCAATCACACCAAAGAATAACGCCCAGATCAGACCATCCCATACCAGGTCCGGATCCTCTTTCCCCTCTTTTTTGATAATCCATCGCGCTAGATAGGCTGCTCCCACTGCCCCCAACATGATGATCATTCCATAAAATCGGAAATAGAGCGGACCGATGTGAATTCCGTAAGCATCGATTGACATTGTTGATCATTTCTCCCGATTGCGCGCTTGTTTTCGGACACTCAGAATCCGTTGTAGAGCGGTAATATGTGCGAATACAGCTATAATCCCAACTCCAAGCCATGGAATGGAAAGGACCAGGCTGGGTGCCAGGATGAGAAATCTCTCCATACGGGTTAAGATGCCGATTTTAGCATCGAATCCCAATCCCTCTGCTCGAGCTCGAACATAAGAAACCATCATGGAACCAAATGCCGCGGCAAAAGTCAGAGCGACCATGATGGCATCATTTTTCATCCCATAATAGACCAATATCCCGGCGAAAATAATCAGCTCTGAATAACGATCGACAACCGAATCGACAAAGGCGCCAAAATCTGAAGGTTCGCCCCGCAATCTAGCCATGGTTCCATCCAACGCATCGATAGGGCCTATAGCAATGATGACAATCCCCCCAATTAAAAACTGTCCGCGTGCCAAAAAAAGCGCCCCAATCAGATTCCCCGCTAATCCGAATAATGTCACTGTATTTGGCGCAATCTTAAGTCGATTGAGAAACGCGCTGATCGGCACGAGCACGCCCTGAAAGCGAGCTCGCATGGCATCGGTGAATGTTGGTCGGGGTTCTATTATGGGTTCATTCCTTTGCATCTATGGCTCCATCGCATTTATTCGTGGCTATGCTACCGCCCCTTTAAGAGGGTGTCAAGAATGATCATCTCCTTCCTGCTCCTGTTGGCTCAATGGATCCTCATCTCTTTCAATAAGGACTTCACGCGTTTTCCCTCCTGCCTGTGGCCTACCGATAACACCAAGCTCTTCCAATTCGTCCATCAGTCTGGCTGCACGCGGATATCCGATGCGTAATCTACGTTGAAGCATGGACGCACTTGCATGCCTGGCTTTGCGCACAATTTCGATTGCTTGCTCAATGATCTCATCTCGTTCCTCTAAAGCTTCTTGACGGACAAGCATTTCCTCCCATGGCGCCCCGGCAACTGGATGAGTCTGCTCTACATCTATTGTCCCATGCCAGTAATTAATCAAGCGCTCAATCTCCAGATCGCTCACAAATGCCCCCTGCAATCGTACTGGGGTCGCCGATTCGGGGGAAAGGAAGAGCATGTCACCGCGCCCCAGAAGTGTCTCCGCTCCGGGCATATCAAGGATTACACGCGAATCGACACTGGAAGCGACTGCGAAAGAAATCCTCGCTGGGAAGTTCGCTTTAATCAGGCCGGTAACAACATCAGTACTCGGCCTCTGCGTCGCCACTACCAAATGAATCCCGGTAGCACGTGCCATTTGCGCAAGACGAACCAGTGTCCGTTCCGTTTGATCAGGGACCATCATCATCAAATCTGCCAATTCATCGATCATCACAACAAGTCTGGGTAATCGTTCGGCTGATTTCTTTCGACCCATTTTTTGATTATATCGATTGATATCTCGAGCATGTGCCCCTTCGAGTAATTTGTATCGTCGGTCCATTTCTGTTGTACACCAGCGTAAAACGCCTACGATCCGTTCAAGCTCCGTTTCCACCTTACCAATAAGATGAGGCAAACCATTGAAGCGAACCAATTCAACCATTTTGGGATCGATCATCACCAGATTAAGGTCATCCGGGCTGTTGTTAAAAGCCAGGCAGGCAGTTAATGCGGTAATGCAAACCGACTTCCCCGAACCGGTTGTGCCTGCGATCAATAAATGGGGCATGGCTGCCAAATCAGCTGAGATGGCTTTGCCGGCGACATCCCTTCCCAAACCGATTGCCAATGGCGAGTTAATGGCCTGGAATCCTTCAGATTCAAGGATTGTTCGCAGACGGACCATGGATGATTTGCGGTTGGGAACCTCGATCCCAACATATGCTTGGCCCGGAACCGGAGCTTCGATCCTCACCCGAGGCGCGGAGAGCGCTAATGCCAGGTCATTTGCTAAAGAGGTAATTTGAGACACACGCACCTTCTGGCGCTTATGCGAACCATTTGAAACCTCAACCTCAACATAACCAGGCTCGACCGCATATTGGGTTACCGAGGGGCCAGTTCGAAGATCAACTACTTTTACGGGTAGACCAAAATCTGCCAGGGTCTTTTCAATTAAACCGGCAGTATGATTGATTTCCTGGGCACTGATACGGGAATATTGGCCTTCTTCCAAAATTTCATAGGGTGGTAGCCGTTGATCCCGCTCGATTGCCTCGGCTGATCGTTCTTTTTCTACTTCAGGTAATTCGAATTTCTTGCGATATTGACTTGGAAGACGTTGTGCCCGGCGTGTTCTCAGTTCGATCTCGCTCTTAGTTGGTTCGCCCGTCATGAGGCTTTCTGAGGCAGGGCTATCTTCCTCGGATTTCCTCAGTTCAGTTTTTTCCATCCATCTCAGTGAAACTCGATGGAGGGATCCGCTACTGAGATAGAGCCCAATAACCAAGGTGAGGAGCAAGAAAATCAAAAGCGCCCCCAGTTCGCCAATTACGCCTTTTAACAGCGTGGCAATCCCCCAGCCGATTACCCCGCCGCCTTCACCCATTTCTGCCCGAGGGAGGATTAGACCATCAATGATCGCCATCAGTGCCAAAAAACTAAAAAAGAATAACTCAAATGCGATCAAACGCGCCCAAGGAATTTCCCTGCTGCGTTGATCTTTCCCTTGAATCAGCCATAACATGAGAAGAATAAAGGCGATTGGGACAAGCCATTCCCCCCATCCAAGCCAACGTCGAATAAAGCTTACCCAGGCATCGACTAATACACCTCTGGTCAGCCCCAACAATCCCAATAGAATCACGACCGCGACGACGCCAGATAGGATTGCGAGGATATCCTCTACTCGATGACGCCAACGTGTGATGAAATAGCTAATTTTATAGATAAATCCGCTTGCTTCGACGGGGCGCGGAGATTTATCCGATAATTGAGGGCGATTCTTCCTCTCTGACATCATCTTCCCAATAATTGAAAGGGAATACCGGGCGCAGTAGGATTGCGCCCGGTAGATATCGCAATCCTACTGACATCAATAGGATGAGAGCGGCTCAGGCTCGTCAGAATGGACTATGGCCTTTGGTTCCGAAATCGCTCGCTGGGAGACATCGCGCAAGCTCAGTCCTAAACGACGAGATGGAGAATCGATGTGGATCACTCGAGCCCGAACACGTTCCTCCTCGTGCAGAACGCTACGAGGGTGTAAGAAGCTGCCATCGCCTAATTCAGAAACATGGATCAGGCCTTCAAGCCCCTCCTCGATCCCAACAAAGGCGCCGAATTTCACCACATTTGTAATGACACCTTCTACGATATCTCCTATTTCATATCGCCCCTCGACGTTATCCCAAGGATCTGGCATGAGCTCCTTTAGGCTGAGTGCAACTCTTCCCTGATCTCGGTCAACGGAGAGTACTTGCACTTGCACCTCTTGTCCGCAGCAAACGACATCCGCCGGGTGACGTACTCGTCCCCATGATAATTCAGAAACGTGAATCAGCCCTTCGACGCCTCCCAGATCAACGAAAACACCAAAACGGGTGATATTTGTCACTATACCAGAGAGACAGTTCCCAACAATAAGGGAATTTAGTAATTCGGTTCGCTTTCCAGGACCCGCTTGTGCTGCCCTCTGAGAGAATACTAATCGACCCCGTTCCGGATCGTATTCAATGACTTTCAGACAAAGGTTCTGACCAACATAATTGGCTAATTGGGACGAGCGATCGCGCTCATTCGCCTCTAGCTGAAAGGTAACCAAATGGGAGACAGGCACAAACCCGCGCAGATTCTGTGCCTCAACCAGCAATCCCCCCCGGTTATACCCTATCACAGGGAGATCGATAACATCATCCGATTCAAATAATTCACGCGCCCACAACCAATCTTCGGGCGTTCCCCGATTATCAAATCGATCCCCCAAACTCCCTTCCGGCTTACGATATTTTATTGTCGGGCTATCCTCCTCTGTTAATACGGCTGACCACCAAGATTCATCCATAGGCGGTGGTGCGTTCGGCGTAGTTTGACCAATAGTTTCTTCGAATTCCATCGCAGTTACCTCGAACCTCCGGATATTTCCACTACACAATCCCCCTTGCCCCTGTTAATTTAGCATACTCAATTCTTCTTAAAGTGCAAGCAATCCTAAGCAGCCTCCTTACCCTCACCGTTTCCTGAAGCATCCTTTTCCATTTCTGCAATCGCCTTTGTTACAGCCTCCAATGCTACGCGTTGTTTGCGGTACAAATCCGCCTCAGACATCGCCAAACGCATGGCAACATCTCGTACTTTACGGCCCTCTAAAAATTTCATCTCGAGAATATTGTACAACATCCATTCTGCCGTGAAACGTCTTTCTCCTGCGGGTCGTATTCGTTCGATGCCTTCATGCAAAATCGCCCGTAATGCATTTACCGGATTGCCCTCATGTTGATCCAAGGTATCACGGACGATATGAAGTCGTAATAACGGGCTTTCGGTGAGGCGTGGCCCTCCCCAATAATGAGTCAAAGCATCTCTTACCCAATGAACCAGGTCCGCTTCATTGCTACCACTCCCAATTGGAGCAGTGAATGCCTCGGAACCAAAGTACCGTGCAGCTGCACGAATACGATAAATCTCTTCCATTTTTGGCACTATACGATCCATCACAAGAAATACCTCGCGCTGTAATAACCGATCATTTAATGCCACAAGAGCACGGTCAGCAAGCAGACGTACGGAAGAGGCTTCGTCGGGCGTGAATTCTGGCTCTTCTGACCAGGCACGAAAGCCCATGATTCCCAAGACATCCTCTGATGATTCCTGATTTTTTAGAGGTAAAAGCCAATAATGATCCCAAATGAACAGGGTACCCAGGTTTTCAATCTTCCGTTTCTGATTGTCCATTAGAACAGGCGGAAGATCCTCCGATGCTCGCAATGGATCTTCTGGACCCACGGCGACTTCTAGCTCCAAGCCCTCCTCTCCCATGGCAGCAATAAAAGCAGATGTTGCACTGGTAATATCACAAGCCGCGTTGAGAATGGATTCAAGGAACTGCTGTAAATCACCGGTTGTCAGCAAACGATCCTCGAGCATTTGTAACCGAACAAGGTCATTACGATCCTGGCCATAGAATAACCACCGTTCAATTGGTTGCCGGATCAAGGTAATGAGATACTGCAGCAAAAGCAGTGTGGCCACCATAATAAATGGAACAATGCGGCTATTCTCCATACTTAAACGTATTGCAACCCGATTTGCTACAATTGTCACCGCCAATACCGTAGAGGCGACAACAGGTCCACGCAAGATCCATTGAAACAAACGGCTTTTCACGACGCGATCAGGATAGCTTACTCCGAAGTATGCAACAGTGTAAGCCATGAGGACGAGCATTCCCGCTACCCCAATCGTTACAATGATCAATGCCGTCCAGAATAAGACAGGCAACATCATCCCAGTATCACCAGCGAGCATAAGAAGTGGAAAAGTCGCCAAGATCGGTCCCAAAGAACCAATCATCAAATAACGCATACGTCGCTTGCTTGTCCGTGTAAGACAGCGTTGATAGGCTCGCCAATAGTTTAGCCCGGAGAATACAAGTGCGCCGAGAAAGAAGAGAGTGAATAGAGGGAATAGTGGACCGGGTAATAAATATCCTGCTGATCCAGCAATATGCAACTTGCCAACCAAGAGATTAGTGAAACCAGCAACAATCACAATGATGCCGCCCAGCATGTAACTGAACAAGCCAATAGCACGCCGCTTTCCTCTTGATGGACGCCCCGTGGCTGCAAGAAGCGCATCAGAT